>JALVDN010000046.1 GCA_027008965.1 Flavobacteriales bacterium
AATAATCATCTGCATCCAAAAGTGCAATGAAATCTCCTGAGGCTTGTTTGATTCCTTCATTTCTTGCAACAGACGGACCACTTGCTTTTGAAAGTTCAATCCATTTAAAATCCCACTCATGTTGTTTTCTAAACCCCAGTATTTTATCTTTTTGTCCGTTATCAGAAGCATCATCAACAACAATAACTTCAAAGGGTTGATAGGTTTGCGCATAAACGCTAGCTAGCGCTTGTTCCAAAAATTCAGCTTGATTTTTATGTGGAATAACTACAGTTATTTTATTATTTCCTGACATATTCCATCAATTTCCGTGCATTGGTTTGATTATCAAAATAGGTTTTCAAAATTTCTAATCGCCGGTTCAACATTATTTTATCATCCTTTTCAGAACGCCATAAATGTTTAATGAGATATTTTCCCTCCTCCCAATTTTGAAATGAATTCACCACATCTAACAAGGGAGTTTCTTCTACCAAATGGCGTGAAACCAACAAACCCGGTGATCTGAAAAGAGCATGCAATAATTTGATTTTAAATCCCGTATTTTGCGGCGAATGAATGATATTCACCTTGGCTTTTGTAATATATTCTTCCAATTCTTTGTCAGACGGGTTATTGACTATTTTAATTCTTTTTTTATTATTGGCCCATGCCCTCAATTTTGCGGCATTTTTACCGGCTATAAGGTAGGGAATATCTTCAATTTCCAGCATTTTTTCATAGATATCCATGGCTGATTTTTTATTTTCGGCCACATTAAAATTTCCATGAAATAAAACGTAGTTTTCTCTAACCTTCCTGTATTGAGGAGTATCAAACGCATGAAAAGGAGGCAACCAATCCGTGTTTTTGTTGGCAGGCAAATATCTTTTTTCCGAAGGATGTATAAATAGTAATGTATCGGCTTGTTGCCAAACATGCGGTTCATAGATTTCAAGTTTTCCCGCCTCTTTTTTCAAGTAAAATTTTTTTAATAAACCGGTTTCCCAATACGAAAGTTTTTTATAATAGCGCTGTTCAATATTATGCAATCGTAAAATCTTTTTGGCTTGTGTTTGATGAATCCAACCGGTTGTATGAATCCCTTCAAAAAGTACGGGTTTAGTTGTGTTGGAAAGAAAATTCCTTAACCGGCCATCCATTCTGCTTTTGACCAAATAAGGAAGTGCGGAAAAAAGAAAAAGCGGATTTTTTTTTCTGTTATAAATGGAGAGGGAAGATACTAGTTTTTTTAACGGTCCGGTTTGATTCCGTCCATAAACAAAAACATGCAAATCCACTTTAATGCCTAATTCTTTTAGTGCTTTCAGTTTATAATACATCTCTATGGATCCACCGTAATCGGGCGGATAAGGATTATCCAAAGCGATGATATGCAAATCGGGCGACAAGGCTTTATTCTATTTCCACTTCAAAAACTTTCCCGTTTTCACACATATAAGTTTTGCCGGGATATTTCAGTATCATGGAATAGTCATGTGTGGCCATCAAAATGGTGTGTCCCCATTTGTTGAGGTTCATAAAAAGTTCCATGATTTCGTTTTTGGTATCGGGATCCAAATTTCCCGTGGGTTCATCAGCCAATATAAGTTGAGGTGAATTGAGCAATGCGCGCGCAATGGTTACTCGTTGTTGCTCTCCACCCGATAGCACATGCGCATATTTGTTCATAGAAGAAAGCATGCCGGTTTTACTCAGCACTTCTTCTATTTTTATCTTTCTTTGGGTTTTATCTTTCCATCCGGTGGCTTTCAACACAAAATCCAGGTTTTCATATACCGTACGGTCCATCAACAGTCTGAAATCCTGAAAAACAATGCCTAACCGCTTTCGGAGTTCGGGAATTTGCTTTCGCTTCAAATTTCGTAACGAAAAACCAACCACCATTCCCTCTCCTAGTTTCAAAGGCACTTCACCGTAAACCGTTTTGAGTAAACTGGTTTTTCCGGAGCCGGTTTTTCCTACCAAATATACCAATTCACCGGGTTTGATTTCCAAATTTACATTTTGAAGGATAGGATAGCCGCGTTGTTGTATTTGTGCATTCCTGAAAAGCAATATAGGTTGATTCATCTCCTGTCAAGGGGTTTTTACAAATTTAATTGAAATAATTTAATCTCCTTTAAGGATTATGCTTTTAATTGGTTCGGCTTCAAAAAATAAATTCATTTCGCAGATGGCCCGTTTCAAATCACTCAAGTTTGTTCTTTGGGTATGCCTTGTGTTATTCAATGCATTTTCAAGATTTGGTTTTAATCTGATGTAAATATCATTATTCTCTTTCATGAAATATTTTTTGCTCTTTGAATAATTCGCGAGATGTTTTTTTAATTCATCAATGGTTTCATGGCATCTTTGGTAATATTTGGTGGTATTTTCAAAATGAAGCAAAAACCAAAATTCCAAACAGGGATTATTAAAAATCGTGATCACATTGTTGTATTCTTTTCTTTCAAGCTCAGACAAATACATTCTTAATCCTTCAGTATTTTGGTCCTGAATGACTTTATCCAGATCAATAATCCAAAAAATTTTTATTTGCTCATCTCTGTTTGCTTCTTCTTTAACCTTATCAAAAAGTTCCGATAGTTTCTTCCCTTTGGGGATAGTTGGTTGTATATTTACAACAAGCTTGCGCTCGTGTTCTTTTAGCTTTTGAAAATACCAATACTCGGTTTCACCTTCTATTATAATAGTATAAGTAGGTTTTCCCTGCCTTTTTTGACGATGTTTTCTCCTGATAATTTTATTTCTCCTGGCCATAATCAACATTTAAATAATAATCGCTCAAGTTGGGAATACCACCCAATTTTCCGCTTTTATAAACGTTCAAGCGGTTAGTGGTATTACGGATAACCGAAGAATCAAAATCGGCAAAGGAGTAAAGTTCGGTTGCAGCATTTTCGGTTTTATCGGTAATCCAAAGTGCATCGTCGCGGATAACGTCTTTATCGTTTAAAATCTCACGGTTGTGGGTGGTGGCAATGATTTGTGACTGCCGTGCATTGGCCAAAAAAGTCAGTAAAAAATGTTGAAACAAATCGGGATGCAAGGATGCTTCCAGTTCGTCGATGGGAACGGCTTTGCGGTCGTGAATGAGTAAAGCCAAAAGTCCGGCAAGACCGTAATAGCGTTGCGTACCTTTGGATTCGTGTTCAAGGGGGAGTTGATAATTTTTTCCATTTACAAAATGAAACAAAAAAGGTTTAATTATATTTTGATCGATTTTTTCAATGATTTGCTCCCTTTTCTTTTTAGAAAGTCCAGAATTTTTTTTAATTTCTAATGTAAGGAGAGTATACAATTCTTGTAAAAACGGTGTTTTTCTTGCTTTTTTGAATTCAATGTCCGAGACGTTGAAATCCGCTTTCTTTAAAATATTTAAAACGGTATTCTTATTAATTTTGTTTTTATCAAAAAGCATATTGACAAGTCCCGTTAAATTGGTTTCGGAGCTAATTACAGACAGTAAAAAATATTCAAACCAGTTAACAACTTCTTGCAGTTCCTTAATTTCAATGTTGGTTTTTAAATAGCCTCCTAAAACCGTATTATTCCATAATGTATTCAACGCTAACGTTTGCTTATCATATTTGGAAATTTTTGTTTTTGTTCCAAATTTAATTTTAGCAACTCTGTTTTTCAGATCTGTTTCCCGTTTAAAAATAATTGTATTATAGGGTGATTTGGATAGATATTCTTTCATCACAGCATGGCGGTTAAATTCCACCTCGTAGTAATATTTGGTTTCGTTTTGAAAAAACTCAATGGCCAGTTCGGAGTTTTGCTTAGGCGTGGACGGGTCAAACAAAAAAGGTTCAAATTCCAGTTCCTCGGTTTTTATACTTGCGGGTTCCAATACCAAATTCCGTAAAAAATCCAAGGCTTTCAAAACGGTGCTTTTCCCCGAAGCATTGGCGCCGTATATCAATGCGATTTTCAGCAAACGGGTGTTTTTAATTTTATGCACATAAAAATCCTCCAAGTGCTTGCTTTTCTCGGCTTCAAAACTGAGCGTTTGCCTGTCTTTGATACAGCCGAAATTTTTGATGCTGAAATTTACTATCATTTTTTATTCAAAATTTGTAATTGATATACAAATATAAAACAAAAAATATTTATCGCTTTCGGGTTTAATCTTTTTTTGAAACCAGATTACAACATGTAATAATTTATTGTCAAGAAAAACTAAATCATCCGCTTATAATCAATAAACCCGACTTTTTTCTCTTTAAACCGGATGCCATACGTTTCCAATTCCTTCAAAACGGGTTCATAAATTTCTTTTTGCACTGGTAAGATAACGCCCGGCGTTTTAATTTCGCCTTTTAAAATTTGAACGGCCGCAATGCCCAATGGCAACCCTACGGTCTTAGCCATGGCCGTGTAAATCCGGTCTTCTCCTTTCACAATCAAAAAACTATCAATCTGTTCACGTTTATCGCCGTCTTCATAACCAAAACGGTGATACATCAAAATCATATCTTTATCGCCGGGTTTCATCGCCCATTTTTCCTCCAAAATCTTTTGCAGAATTTGTGCCGGTGTGGCGTTGGGAAGATCGATTTTCTCCTCATCATCAAAAAGATCCAACTCTTCCAATTTGAGCCAAATCTCATCATCTTGCGGTATGCCTAAATAATGTTTCAATCTCAACTGCACCGAATCCACCGGACTATAAGGCAAAAACGCTTCAACAAACTTTTTCCGGGTCAAATGTTCCGAGCCTTCCATCACATACGAATCATCCGTCATGCCCAACTGCACAAAAACGTTCCATGCCCTTGAAAATCCCGGGCGACGAATGGTGCCCCGATAAAAAGTTTCGGTTTCTTCTAAACCATATAACGGCCGGTAGCGCAATGAATCCCTGTTGGGATAGGCCTCATACATGCCCAAACCTTCCACTTCAAAAAATTCGGTTCGTCTAAACAGTTTGTGGTAAGGAATATAT
>JALVDN010000047.1 GCA_027008965.1 Flavobacteriales bacterium
TTCCAACAAATTTTAATTTTCTTTTTTCCGGTTAAAAACCGTTGCATTGGCTTGTGCTGTGGGCAAAATGAGTATGTCGGCAATATTTACGTGGGGAGGTTGTTCAATCATGAAAAGAATGGCGCGTGCCACGTCTTCGGGATGTAAAGGCTCATATCCGGCATAGACTTTTCGGTTGGCCTCGGGGTCTTTGAGCCGAACGATGGAAAACTCGGTTTCTACGGCACCCGGACTCACGGTGCCTACTTTAATTCCATAAGGATTGAGGTCAATACGCATGGATTTTGTGATGGCTTCCACGGCATGTTTGGTTCCGCAATATACGGCGCCTTTTCCATAGGGTTCTTTTCCGGCAATGGAACTCAGGTTAATGATTTGTCCGCTCCGCCGCTCAACCATTTGCGGCACAATCATTTCGGTGACATATAACAATCCTTTGATATTGGTATCTATCATTTGATCCCAATCCCGGTAATCATTTTCATGAATGGGTTCGAATCCCAAAGCCAATCCGGCGTTGTTGATTAAGATATCCACTTGTTTCCATTCTTCGGGTAGAGAAGCAAGCGATTGCAGGACTTCTTCCCGGTTGCGGACATCAAACACCAGGGGAAAACATTCGGTTTTTGATGCTATTTCATTGCAAATTTGTTGGAGCCGATCTTTTCTGCGTCCGGTGATAATCAAACGAAAACCTCTTTCGGCCAACAGGAAAGCGGTGGATTTGCCTATGCCCGACGTGGCGCCGGTGATGAGTACGGTTTTTTTCATCTTTTTGTGTTTAAATCGTTTCAAAATTACCACATATTCCGGTTTTCATCGCACAAAACAAAAATTGCTATCTTTACACTACCAAAATCAGAAACAAATGTTTACACTCAAACCGGGTTTAGTTTACGGAGAGAAACTCAAAGAACTTTTTGATTATGCCAAAGCAAAAGGTTTTGCCATTCCTGCGGTGAATGTAGTGGGCTCAAACAGTATCAATGCGGCCATGGAAACCGCCATGTTGATGAAGTCGCCTATTATTATTCAATTTTCAAACGGAGGTGCACATTTCAATGCCGGCAAAGGATTGGATAATTCGGATCAAAAGGCGGCCGTGATGGGAGCAGTAACCGGAGCCATTCATATACATAAATTGGCGGATTTGTATGGTGTTCCCGTGATTATTCACACGGACCATGCGGCTAAGAAATTGCTTCCTTGGGTGGACGGCATGATTGAATTCGGCAAGAAATTCAAGGAAAAACACGGAAAACCTTTATTCAGTTCACACATGCTTGATTTGTCGGAAGAACCTTTGCAAGAAAACATTGAAATCAGCAAAAAATATTTGAAAGAGCTTTCTGACATGGATATGTTTTTGGAAGTGGAACTGGGTATTACCGGTGGAGAAGAAGACGGTGTGGATAATACGGGTGTAGACAACAAACTTTTATATACACAACCCGAAGAAGTGGCGCAAGTGTATGAGGAATTGAGTAAAATTTCGCCGTATTTCACTGTGGCGGCGGCATTTGGAAATGTGCACGGGGTTTATAAACCCGGAAACGTAGTATTGCGTCCTGAAATTCTGAAAAATTCCCAAGAATACATCAGAAAGAAATTCGGATTGAAAGAAGAAAAACCCGTGAGTTTTGTATTTCACGGAGGATCGGGTTCGGATTTGAAGGATATTAAAGAAGCAATTTCTTACGGAGTAGTGAAAATGAATATTGATACCGATACCCAATATGCTTTTATGGAAGGGGTTAGGGATTATTTTGAAAAATACCGTGATTATTTACAATCACAAATAGGTAATCCTGAAGGAGAAGACAAACCCAATAAAAAATATTATGATCCGAGAAAATGGCTTCGTGAAGGCGAAAAAACTTTTGTGAAAAGATTGAGCAAGGCTTTTGAAGATTTAAATGATATTCCTGAAATACATCAAATCCAAATTGAAAAATAAGTATTATGTCTTGGTTTAAACGAAAGATAAAAGGAATTAAAACTCCCTCTACGCAGAAAAAAGATATCCCCAAAGGACTTTGGTATAAAACTCCGAGCGGGAAAATCGTTGAGCGGGATGAACTGATAGAAAACTTGTATGTGAGTCCCGAGGATGATTATCATTTGCGTATCGGGAGTAAGGAATATTTTGAGATTTTGTTTGACAATAATGAATTTGAAGAGCTTTGGCCGAATATGACGTCCAAAGATCCGCTCAAATTTGAGGACAGCAAAAAATACAAAGACCGTATCAAAGAAGCGCAGGAGAAAACAGGATTGAAGGATGCGGTTCGTGTGGCTAAAGGCAAATCCAAAAGAGAAGATTTGTTGATTGCCGCCATGGACTTTACTTTTATAGGTGGTTCCATGGGTTCGGTGGTGGGCGAAAAAATAAAAAGAGCGATGAACTATGCCGTTGAACACCGGATTCCGCTTGTTGTCATTGCCAAATCGGGCGGCGCACGGATGCAAGAGGCCGCACTATCACTCATGCAATTGGTCAAAACCTCGGCGGCTATTGCCCGAATGAATGAAGCCGGCGTGCCTTATATTTCCCTTCTCACCGATCCAACCACGGGAGGCGTTACAGCATCGTTTGCCATGCTGGGTGATATCAACATTGCCGAACCCGGAGCGCTTATCGGTTTTGCAGGACCTCGCGTAATCAAAGAAGCCACCGGAAAAGACCTGCCCGAAGGTTTTCAACGTTCGGAATTTGTTCTGGAAAAAGGATTTTTAGATCAAATCATACATCGTAAGCAACTGAAAGATAAAATCAATCTTTTTTTGGACTTGATTCTCAATCGTGAAGTGAGAGTTTAGCATGATTCATTTGATATAAAACCTGATTCATGGAAGATAAAAAGACCAAATTTATTGAAGAGATACGAAAAGGCTATACTTTTGAAGATGCTTTTTTCACCATCGGCGGTGCCATGCTGGATGGCGAAGCCATTCCGGGTTTGCATGTCAATATCCCTGTAAAAACCCTTAACCGCCATGGATTGATAGCCGGAGCCACCGGAACGGGAAAAACCAAGTCGTTGCAAGTGATGGCCGAACAACTATCCGAAATGGGCATACCCACCCTCTTGATGGACATCAAAGGCGATTTAAGCGGGTTGGCCAAACCCAGTCCCGGCCACCCCAAGATTGACGAACGGATGAATAAAATTGGTTTGGAATTCACCCCCAAAGGTTTTCCCGTGGAATTTTTCTCGCTCACCGGGAAAGAAGGTATTCAATTGCGAGCCACCGTTTCGGAATTCGGTCCCATACTTATGTCGCGTATACTGGATTTAAATGATACGCAGGCCAGTATTATGGCGGTTATTTTCAAATATGCCGACGATCAGGAATTGCCTTTGGTGGATTTAAAAGATTTGAAGGAACTTATTACTTGGATCACAGGAGAAGGTAGGGATGAATTCAAAGAAACCTACGGCCGGGTAAGCAGTTCCTCAACAGGATTGATACTTCGAAAAATCATTGAATTGGAACAACAGGGCGCCGATTTGTTTTTCGGTGAGCCGTCTTTGGATATTGAGGATTTGATGCGAATAGACCGGGACGGAAGG
This sequence comes from Flavobacteriales bacterium, assembly GCA_027008965.1. Lineage (GTDB taxonomy): Bacteria > Bacteroidota > Bacteroidia > Flavobacteriales > Flavobacteriaceae > JAADED01. Next base: position 3,576 of record JALVDN010000047.1, read on the forward strand.
GGAATCATAAACATCATCCGTTTGACGGATATACAAGATAAACCCAAGCTATTCTCCACTTTTATGCTTCAGCTTTTGGCCGAACTTTATGCCAAAATGCCGGAATTGGGCGATCCGGACCGTCCGGAATTGGTATTTTTTATAGATGAAGCCCATTTGATTTTTAAAAATGCTTCCAAAGCTTTATTGGAACAATTGGAAACCATTGTAAAACTGATCAGAAGTAAAGGCGTGGGCTTATATTTTGTCACACAAAATCCCAGGGACATCCCCGATGAAATTTTAGCTCAATTGGGTTTGAAAATCCAGCATGCACTTCGGGCATTCACCGCCAAAGACAGGAAAAACATCAAATTGACTGCCGAAAACTTTCCGCTTTCCGAGTTTTATGATACGGATACATTGCTAACCAATTTGGGAATTGGAGAAGCACTCGTTACGGCCCTGGGAAGAAAGGGGCGCCCCACACCATTGGTTCACACACTTATGCGTGCACCCATGAGCCGTATGGATGTTTTATCGGAGGAAGAACTCAAAGAAATTTTGGAAGCATCCAAGCTCAAAAAACATTATGAAAAACCGGTTGACAAAGAAACGGCTTACGAAATTTTGAGAGAAAAAATCAAACAAGCACAAGAAGAAAAAAAAGAAAAGGAAGAAAAAGAGAAAGAAACCAAATCTAAATCCGGCAGGCGAAAAGAAAAATCCATCATAGAAAAAGTGACAAGCAGCACGGCAGGTCGTATCATTATCAGGGAAGTAACCCGTTCGCTCCTTGGGGTTTTGGGTATTCGCAGCACACGGAGAAGAAGACGTAAAAAGACCTGGTTTTAAGAATTAAAAAACAATATGACACAAAAAGAATTTGAAAGACTTCTTATAAAAGTTTTACAAGAAATGGGGAGTGATCCCCGTAAATCATTCAACTACAAACAAATTGCCGCCAAACTGGAATTCAAAAGTGATGAGCTAAAGCGAAGAGTTAGAGAAGAGCTTGAGCGATTAGCTCGCGAAAATAAGATTGAAGAAACCTCCCGGGGTAAATACCGTGCTTTGCGCAAAACCGTTTTTATCGGAGTGATGGATATCAATAACAGTGGAAGCGGGTTTGTGGTGGTAGACGAACTTGAAAAAGATATTTTTGTCCCTAACAGATATTTGAATAAGGCTTTGCACGGTGATTTGGTTGAAGTCCAAATCTTGAGAGAACGTCCGGGACGCAATCCCGAAGGAGAGGTAATAGCTGTTTTAGAAAGGGCTAAAACCCATTTTACCGGCGTGGTGAGAATGCTCAAAGGATTTGCATTTGTTGATCCGGATGATCCCAAGATGTATAAGAGTTTCTATGTGGATGATGATTACTTAAATGGTGCGGAAGATGGAGATAAAGTAGTTGTGGAAATGACCGATTGGCCTCAAATGGCCGGAAGTCCGTTCGGTAAAATAGTGAAAGTTTTAGGTAAACCCGGAGAACATGAAACCGAAATTCATTCCATTTTGGATGAATATAATCTTCCGTATGAATTTCCTGAAGAAGTGGAAATGGCCGCCCAAAAACTTCCTCAAACCATAACGCATGAAGAAATAAACAAGCGAAGAGACATGCGTGACAGGGTTACCTTCACCATCGACCCGGTGGATGCCAAGGATTTTGACGATGCCTTGTCGGTTAAAGATTTGGGAAACGGCCGGTTTGAAATAGGCGTTCACATTGCCGATGTCTCTCACTATGTGAAGCCCAATGATGTATTGGACAGGGAGGCATACGAACGTGCCACTTCGGTTTATTTGGTAGACCGGGTGATCCCTATGTTGCCTGAAGTCATTTCAAACCAACTGTGTTCACTTCGCCCCAATGAAGATAAACTCACCTTTTCCGCCGTATTTGAGATGGATCGTTCCGGAAAAGTGTATAAAAAATGGTTTGGAAGAACAGTGATTCATTCCGATAAAAGATTTACCTATGAAGAAGCTCAAGAAATTTTAAACAAAGGAAAAGGACTTTTCCATGAGCAATTGCAACTTTTGAATGAAATAGCAAAAAACTTGCGAAGACAACGCTTCAAAAAAGGGGCTATCAGTTTTGAACGTTCCGAAGTGCGTTTCCGGTTGGACGAAGAAAAAAATCCGGTGGAGATTTATGTAAAAATCCCTATGGATACCAATAAGTTGATTGAAGAATTTATGCTGTTGGCCAATAAAAAAGTGGCCGAATTCATTGGCTTGGAGAAAAAAGGGAAAGTTTTTGTTTACAGGGTTCATGATAAACCCAAAAAAGAGAAATTGGATGAACTTAAAAAAGTAGTTAAACGTTTCGGTTATAAAATTAACTTGGATGATGATAAAAAACTGGCACAAGCCATCAATAAATTGCTTGAAGATTTTAAAGACAGAAAAGAAAGAGCATTGATTGAGATGATGGTACTTCGTACGATGAGTAAAGCCGTTTATACGGTGAATAATCGTGGGCATTATGGACTGGCTTTTCCATATTATACACACTTTACTTCACCCATTCGCCGGTATCCCGATGTGATGGTGCATCGTTTGTTGCAAGACTATCTGGACGGAAAAAAACCCAAAACCAAAGAAACATGGGAAAAAAAATGTATTCATTCCACCGATATGGAAATCAATGCACAACACGCTGAATGGGACAGCATAGCATACATGCAAGCCAAATACATGTCAAATCATATTGGTGAAGAATTTGACGGAGTTATTTCGGGAATCACCGAATGGGGAATTTATGTGGAATTGGCTGAAACCTTAACCGAAGGAATGATCCGTCGCACTGAAATAAAAAAGGATTATTTCATTTTTGATCCGGATGATCAGGTGATGTACGGACAACGTACCGGTATCAAGTATCAATTGGGTGATGAAATAAGAGTTCGTGTTGTGGATACGGATTTAATAAAAAAACAAGTCACCTTTGAATTGGCCGATGATAAAATTCTTGAAAAACGTTCGTCGAAGAAGAAAAAACGAAAAACATCTCGAAAAAAATAGTACTTGAATGAAAAAAATTTATTTCGTTTTACTCTTGCTAATTTTTGGGCTATTTATTTTACTTTATAAGTATCCTTATCTACTCAAAGGCATCAAAAATATTTATCTTCAAGGTCATAAAACATCATACATCAGCGATTTTATTCACTATCCCAAACGAGTCATTCCAAATAATCCTGAAAAAATTTGGGAATGGCCCTTACATTCCGCATATAATCAAAGCCGACTTTCCGAAAAAGCCCAACAAATCAATAAACGATTGGGAACCAGTGCTTTTTTGGTGATAAAAAATGACAGTATTTTATTTGAAAAATATTTCAACGGATATCATCGTGACAGTTTATCCAACTCTTTTTCCATGGCCAAAAGTATCACCATGAGTTTGGTTTTCAAAGCCATTCAAGATGGATTTATTAAAAGTTTAGACCAAAAAGTCAAAGATTTTATTCCCGGTATTCAAGGAAAATATGCCGACTCGCTCACTATAAAACATTTGGCAATGATGTCCAGCGGGTCAAATTGGGTGGAGAACTACTACAACCCCTTTAATATAACCGCCGAATCATATTTTACAGAAGATTTGGAAAATTTAATCACCGAAAAAGTACGGTTTGACAATCCGCCAGGTAAAAAATGGTATTACTCGAGCGGGGACACCCAATTGCTAGGTATTATCCTACGAAAAGCCACAGGAAAAACGCTTGCGGAATATTTGAGTGAAAGCTTTTGGAAACCCATGGGAATGCGAAAACACGCTTTTTGGAATTTAGATAGAGAAAACGGAATGGAAAAAGCCTTTTGTTGTGTCAACTCCAATGCAAGGGATTTTTCAAAATTCGGGCGTTTATATCTTCATCAGGGCAATTGGAATGGGCAACAACTTTTAGACTCAGTTTGGATTCAAGCTGCAACACGTCCATACTTCAAAGAGATGCCCCACTACGGATTGCAGTGGTGGTTGTTTGAACACAATGGGGTGAAAGGCTATGCCATGCGTGGTCATTTGGGACAATATGTGATAGTCATCCCGGGTGAGCATATAATAATTACACGTTTGGGACAGAAAAAAGATCCTTCTCAACCCGGACGGTTTTCAAATGATTTTTGGATTTATCTGGAAGAAGGCCTGCGTATTGCAAGAGAGAATTAGGAGACAATGCAATACTTGACAGGACACATCTCTGACAGCAAGAAATGTCATATTCTGTATGAGGCAGACAATTTGAAAGCATTACTTCATCTTTCTCAAACCGGATGGAACGAAAAGATTGATGTGGTTTATATTGATCCGCCATACAATACGGGATTTTCTCAATTCAGAAAGTATAAAGACAAATTTTGGGATTATTATTCGAGAGAACGCCACCAAAAGTGGTTGCAATTTATGCGTCAAAGATTACAAGCTCTACTTCCACTTTTACATGAAAAATCCGTAGTTTTTATATCCATTGACGACCGGGAAATGCCCTATTTGAATATTCTTCTGCGGGAATTTTTCGGAGAAAACAATGTAGAGGTGATGATTTGGGATAAAATTCCGGCGGGAGGAACAGCCGGTCAAGGAAAAATGAAACGCAGTAAACGTTTCCGCGTAGACCATGAGTATATCCTTGTTGCTTATAGAGATAAATCCAAAGTGAAGTTCAACCGCCCCCAAGTAATTGTTCCGGTCCAAAAGCATTATGACAATCCCGATAATGACCCGAGAGGACCATGGATAAGTGCCGAACTATGTAAATCCAAAGCCAAATCACTTCCTCACGGTAAAAATTACTATCAAATCATCACTCCCGGCAGCAGAAAAATAGAACGTCAATGGCATATCAGCAAAGAAGAATTTGATCAACTTGATGCCGATAACCGTATTTGGTGGGGAAACGGAAAAATCATTCCGCGCCTTAAAAAATTTGTTCATGAACCGCGTCCTGTTGTGCCGTCTTCCATCATTAAAAACATTTCTCAAACCGAAGGTCTTAAAGATTTGATCGCCTTGTTGCCCGATGCAAGTTTTGATAATCCGAAACCTGTTCGTTTGATTAAATATTTATTAGAAATGACCGTGTCAGGTGAAAGCGTGGTATTAGATTTTTTTGCCGGAACGGGAACAACAGGACAAGCTGTGATGGAACTGAACTTGGAAAAAAAACTTAATCTTCAATGTATATTAATTTCTCATAATGAAAAGAATGTAGTTAACAAACTACTCATCCCCAGAATAAAAAAATTTATTGAAGGTCAAAAAAAAGGGAAATGTTGTTGGCAATATTACAAGGTATAATTTTTGTGCGCACGACAGGAGTTGAACCTGCACGGCCTTAACGGCCACTAGGCCCTCAACCTAGCGCGTCTACCAATTCCGCCACGTGCGCAATTAAGAAGTGACCCGGCTGAGGCTCGAACTCAGGACCCTCTCCTTAAAAGGGAGATGCTCTACCTACTGAGCTACCGGGTCCCATCAACTTAAGTAAAGACCCTAAAAAATCAAAGAAAGTGACCCGGCTGAGGCTCGAACTCAGGACCCTCTCCTTAAAAGGGAGATGCTCTACCTACTGAGCTACCGGGTCTAGCACTTTCAAAATGCGTGCAAATATACAACTTTTCACAAAATTTTACAAGAAATTTATGTGGAAACCTATTTTGAATCAATGCAAAAAATACATATATTTGCAAGCCGAAAAAGTAGAAACATTTAATTAACGCTTATGTATGCAATAGTAGAAATAGCAGGGCAACAATTTAAAGTAAGCAAAGACCAAAAGTTGTATGTTCACCGTTTGCCGCAAGCTGAAGGAGAAGAAGTTGTTTTTGACAAAGTTCTCCTCATTGCCGACAACGGAAACATCAACATTGGCGCCCCGGCTATAGAAGGAGCAGGCGTGAAAGCCGAAATCCTTCGTCACTTGAAAGGTGACAAAATTATCGTTTTCAAAAAGAAACGAAGAAAAGGTTATCGCGTTAAACGCGGACACAGACAACTCTACTCACAAATCCTTGTGAAAGATATTTTGGAAAGCGGTGTTAAACCCTCTAAAAAAGAAGCCAAAAAAGAGACTCCGAAAACCGTAACCAAAAAATCATCACCCGTACCTAAGAAAGAAGAAACAAAAAAGGTTAAAGCGCAAGCAACCAAATCTACCACAGCAGGTAAAACTTCAGTCAAAAAGACAGCAAAAGGTGATGATTTGAAAAAAATTGAAGGAATCGGTCCCAAAATTGCCGCTATTTTAACCGAAGCGGGTTATGGCACATTTGAGGCCTTATCTAAAGCTGATCCTGCTAAAATTTCAGAAATTTTAGTGGAAAAAGGAGGAAAGCGTTATGCTATGCACAATCCCGAAACCTGGCCGCAACAAGCCCAATTGGCCGCCGAAGGTAAATGGGATGAATTGAAAGAATTACAAGACAAATTGCAAGGCGGAAGAAAATAATCTGCTTGCATTAAAAACTATACAATTATGGCACATAAGAAAGGAGTAGGTAGTTCAAAAAACGGTCGCGAGTCGGAAAGTAAACGACTCGGCGTGAAAATATACGGCGGGCAACATGCCATCGCCGGAAATATCATTGTTCGTCAACGCGGCACCAAATTTCATCCCGGTAAAAATGTTTACATGGGAAAAGATCATACCATTCATGCCGCCGTGGACGGAACTGTAGTTTTTGAAACCAAAAAAGGAAATAAAAAATACATCAGTGTCATCCCCGACACACAAGCCTAAGCTTATACAATTTAATATTATTCAACAAAACCGTTTCCGATTGGAAGCGGTTTTGTTATATTTACAAATATGAAACGCTATTTCTTGGAACTGGCTTATCACGGAAAAAATTATCACGGTTGGCAAAGACAGCCTAATGCGGTTAGTATTCAAGAAACCATTGAAAAAAGAATGTCTTTAATTTTGGGGGAAGAAATCCATTTAACCACCGCCGGAAGAACCGATGCAGGCGTTCATGCCATACAAACCTATGCTCATTTTGATTTGATTCAACCGCTTGAAATAGAAAATTTTAAAAAAAGGATTAACTCATTTCTTCCTTGGGATATCAGCGTAAAAAATATATTTGATGTTCCCGAAAAAGCCCATGCACGATATGATGCAAGAGAACGAACATATATATATCAAATCATTTTTGAAAAAAATCCGTTTCTATATGATTTTGCATGGAGATTTCAAGGCGAACTGGATGTGGAAGCCATGAATGAGGCGGCCGAGATTTTATTAGGTTACAATGATTTCACTAGTTTCAGTAAAGTCAAAACCGATGTCAAACATTTTTTGTGTGATATTAAAGAAGCTGAATGGCAAAAAACGGATGATAAACTTGTTTTTAAAATAACGGCCAACCGTTTTCTTAGAAACATGGTGCGTTCTATTGTAGGCACCCTTGTGGAAATCGGGGAAGGAAAGCGTTCCCCCCAAGAGATGCATGAGATTATCATCGCTAAAGACAGAAATGCCGCAGGCCCATCTGCGCCTGCCAAAGGCTTATTTCTGGCAAGCGTGATTTATAAACCCGAGGTTCAATCCTATTTAAAATAAAAAACCCCTTTTTGAAGGGGCTTTTTTATTTCGTAGGAGGTTTTATTCTTCGTTATAAATTTTATCAAACAAATGAGCGTAACGCTTCAAAATGTTTCTGCGTTTTAGCTTCATAGTGGGTGTCAGATGACCTAAATCAATAGACCAAACTTCACCGGTCAGCTCAAATTTTTTGACCTGTTCCCATTTACCGAATTGTTTATTGATTTTGGATACTTCTTCTTCAATACGGGCATAAACCTTCGGGTGTGCCGCAATTTCTTCTTCGCTTAATCCGTCAAAATCCATGCCGTGTCTTTTGGCCCATTCCCGGATGAAATCAAAAGCCGGTTGAATAAATGCCGCCGGCATTTTTTGTCCTTCACCAATCACCATAATTTGTTCAATAAAAGGTGATTGTTTCATAGCGTTTTCTATGGCTTGCGGAGCAATATACTTACCTCCCGAGGTCTTGAAAATTTCCTTTTTCCGGTCGGTGATACGCAGCATACCGTCTTCATCCAACTCGCCTATATCACCTGTATGGAGCCAACCGTCTTTGATAGTATCAGCGGTCTTCTCGGGATCTTTATAATAACCCATCATCACATTTTCTCCCCGGGCTAATATTTCACCATCTTCAGCAATTTTCACTTCATTCACATCAATAGGCAATCCCACGGTGCCGATTTTCCATTTCGCGTTGGGCGAGTTAACCGAAATAACACCCGAAGATTCGGTCATTCCGTAACCCTCCAAAACATTAATTTCACCGGCTATGAAAACCCGTTGAATTCTCGGGTGCAGGGCCGCCGCACCTGAAATGATATAACGAATTTCTCCACCCAATGCTTCTTTCCATTTACTGAAAATCAATTTGCGGGCCAATTTTAGTTTCAAACTATACGGAAACTGTTTTGCTTTGTCAAAATCAAATTCTTCTCCCACCTTAACCGCCCAGAAAAACAATGCCTTTTTTATTCCGCTCAGTTCCATTCCTTTGTTGATGATTTTGTCATAAACCTTTTCAAGCAATCTGGGAACAGCCGTAAAAAGATGCGGTTTAACTTCCCTGATATTATCACCTATCTTATCAATGGACTCGGCATTGTAGATTTGAAAAGAATTATAATAGTATAAATAGTGTAGAACCCGCTCAAAAATATGACATGTAGGCAAGAAACTGATAACACGCGTGGGTTTGGGTAGCGGAGGAATCCGTTTGGAAGCGGATATAACGGTTTTTACTACATTATTATGGCTCAACATCACACCTTTGGGCCTTCCGGTGGTTCCCGAGGTGTAAATAAGTGTAGCCAATTGTTCGGGTTTTACTTCGGCTTTTCTTTTCTCCACTTCTTCCTGAAGACTTTCATCCTTGCCCATTTCCAATATTTCACTCCAATTCCGCGCTCCTTTCACTTCATTGAAGGTGAAAACTTCTTTCAAAGTAGGCACCTTGTCTTTGATAGACATCACTTTGTTATATAATTCTTCATCACCTACAAAAGCATATTTCACTTCCGCGTGATTGAAAATATATTCGAAATCTTCCGGAGCGATAGTGGGGTAAATAGGAACATCAATACCGCCCAATTGCAACGTGGCCAAATCTATAGCATTCCATTCCGTGCGGTTTTCATGTGCCGATATGGCTATTTTATCTTCCTTACTCACGCCCAACTTCAATAATCCTCTTGAAGTTTGTTGGACCAAATCATAAAAATCAGCCGTGGAATATTTTTCCCATTTTCCGTTTTTCTTTGTGGCAATGGCAACATCCAACGGTGCATTTTCCAATTGATAAGCCAAAAAATCAAACAATCTTTTTATTTCCATAAAAGGGTCTTTTGGGGGTTTGCAGGTTATAAAAATAAACAATTTATTTCAAATCGTTATCAGTAAGTCTAATTTTTAACAATCAGCACTTTCTACATAGTAAATTATAATCATTTCCGGAGTTTTGTTAAGGATTTGATAAAATCAACCGGTGAAAGGTAAAACAAGGCTACCTGAAGAAACATGATGCTTTTTGTCAAATAATAATTTTTTCAGGGCGCCATTTGGCGTGCTCCGCTTGAATCTTGCTCGGCTCAGCCTGCAGATGTAAAATGGTGCTGCGATGTCTCCTCGTCTTCGCTCGGAGCCTGCTCGCACCAACATCCGCAAGGCTTCGCCTTCGCAAGGATATCGCTTCGCCCACCGGCGCAATATGCAGGGTTCTATTTTTTGTCTATCTTGAATCAAAATAATTTTCAGCCCAAAACACATTACCATGTTTCGTCATTCAGTGCGGTTTATAATATGGAGTTTTTCCATCCTCAACTTTCAAGGCATACATACCCAAAACCTCAAAGAATCCCATTTACAAAATGAAATCTTTCTTCATCCGGCCGATGCATTCACGGCATATACACTCAAAAAAGGCGAATGGACCTACAATCAACCCCCTTTTGTGCTTCCGCTTCCCGGCTGGGCCATGTATGGCATCACCAACCGGATTACCATGGAAATAGATTTACTGCCACTTGTGGGCGGTTTTTTTCAAAAACCGCATTTGCCGGTTCCCAGTGTGAACTTTCGTTTTTTCTTATCCCCTCAAAACCGTTGGATACCCGCCATCGCTTTTGAAACCATGTATCAACACCTTTGGAATGAAGTGACCCAATCCGAAAAACCGGTTGTAAAACGCAAAGGCAACAGTTGGTTCGGACATTTCAATTTCAGTTGGAAAATTTCAAGGAATTTTTATACCCATTTTTCTGCGGGAATGTCCTATGTTGAAAACCTCTACTTTCACAATGGTGATACTATCCAACCTCGTGAAAAATTTTATTCCCGCTCTCTAACACCTGATATAAATTTAAGTTTGGACTACAGGATGCGACCGTGGATAAGCTTTCATTTAACCGCATCCTATGGAACCACCTTCGTTTATTTGGATAATATCCCACATAAACGTCAAATTTCATACGGCTTCCGCGTAGCACCGTTTTATCGAAGCCGGAAAGCTTTTTTTAGAAATTTCAGAGCGGAATTTATAGGTTTCTACATATACCTCCCTGATATCAACGCGGAAATAAAATCTTTCCTTCCCGTCTTTCCATATTTCTATTGGCAGTGAACCTTTTCAAACAAAAAATCCCGCCGGAGCGGGAATGATTAGTGGAGTCGGAGGGACTCGAACCCTCGTCCAGGCAGGGCTATGACATGCTTTCTACATGCTTAGTCTGCGTTTGATTGTCGGCTTCAAGCTGCCCGCAGACAGGCTACTTGAAGCTTAGCTCCTTGGGTTGCGGTCAAGTGCTTAGAAGCGTCACACTTGCCGGACTTACTTTTATGAAGCCCCTTGACCGGACGCCGTAAGTCAAGGCTTCCGAGGGACTTCCCGCCTTCCTGCCTTGCAGGAACGTGGCCTGATTCCTACTATACTTCGGAATTAGGCAGCGAGAGCGAAGTTATTTTCGCCATTTATCGGTTTGAGGCCTGATTTACGTGGTTGCCTCAGCCACGGCATGCTTACATGTCAAGGAACCTGCTGTCGAAACCAGTCGACCCCGTTTTGTTTATGCAAAAATAATACCAATTCGTCAACCTGTCAAGGTGTCTCTTTCTTTTTGGCTTCATTCCACAACCTGTCCAACTCTTCCAAACTTTTCTCATGGATATTTTCTCCCCGGTTGTTTATTTGTTCTTCAATAAATTCAAATCTTTGTTTGAATTTTTTATTGGTTTTCTCCAAAGCGGTTTCAGGGTTCACGCCTAAAAACCGGGCATAATTGATCAAAGAAAAAAGAACATCTCCCAATTCTTCTTCCGCTTTTTTCTTATTGCCTGACTCAACGGCTCTATCCAATTCTTTTAATTCTTCATCCAGTTTTTTTCTCACATCCTCGGTTTTGCTCCAATCAAAGCCTATACCTGCGGCTTTTTCTTGCATACGCATGGCTTTGATCATGGCCGGAAGAGAGCGTGGAACCCCTTCCAAAACCGATTTTTTCCCTTCTTTCATTTTGAGCTTTTCCCAGTTTTGTTTCACTTCATCTGCATCTTTGACTTTGATATTTCCATAAATATGCGGATGGCGGCGAATGAGTTTATCGGATATATGGTTGGCTATATCCGCCACATCAAATTTTCCGGTTTCTTCGCCGAGTTTGCCATAGAAGATAATATGCAGGAGTATATCTCCCGCTTCTTCTTTTATTTTATTTAAATCTTTATCTAATATGGCGTCCGAAAGCTCATATACTTCTTCAATGGTTAAGTGTCTTAGGCTGTCAAAAGTTTGTTTCCTGTCCCAGGGACATTTCTCCCGCAAATCATCCATGATATCCAGCAATCTTCCCAGTGCTTGCAATTTTTCTTCTTTGGAGTGCATAGAAATTTGATTTACCGGCAAAGTTAGGACTAATTCATAAAAAAATCCTTCCGTTGAGGGAAGGATTTTTTCAGGTTTAGGAATGTATGTGATTCCTAGTATTCTCTCGGTTTGGCTTCGTTTACGCGGAGGTTTCTTCCGTCCACTTCCGCTTCATTGAGTTCTTCAATTGCTTTTTTAGCTTCTTCTTCGTTCGGCATTTCAATAAAACCAAATCCTTTGCTTCTTCCCGAAAATTTATCGGTGATAATTTTCACGGATTCAACCGTGCCATACTCTTGAAAGATTTCTTTCAAATCGTCTTCGCCTAAGCGATAAGGGATATTCCCTACATAAATGTTCATAATACTTAAAATAAAAAATTAAACTTTGTCAAAGGTAGATGAAAAAAACCGATTTAAAAAATTTATTCCGTAA
>JALVDN010000048.1 GCA_027008965.1 Flavobacteriales bacterium
CATAATAAATGCCACCATTTCGGGTTTTTTCCCATCGTGGGCAATGAGTGCAATTTCCATCATGATTTGTTGGTTTTTTGTTTTTTCTTTCTCACTATAAAAAATCCGTCACTTCCTTTTTCTTGATATAGTGGCATCAAAATAAGGCCTTCCACCGGGCTGGTGATGGTTTGGCCGTTTTGACTGGCTAACACTTCTTCTTTTCCGATAGTTTTAAAATTTTGATATCCTTCTTTCATTTTAAACCGGTGATAGTCTTCCAATTTATGACGATAAATAAGTTCCAAGTGATGAGGTAAATTTTCGGATGCTTTTAACAATTTTTGATGCATTTCGCTGACAAAGGGGAAATCTTCCGAATCAATCAATCCTTCATATTTCAATGCCACCCAAATGGCGGCTTCTATTAGTTCTGCAGACTTGGGATCATCATGTTGCCCCCCTTCAAAAACCACACTTGTCATACCTTTTTCACCATAGTAATGCAAAGCGGTTTCCGGAAGGGAGGAAGCAAGTTTTTCAATGAAAGGAACCCCGAAATTTTGAGCCAATTTGAAACTTTTTTCATTATTGGCAGGAATACAAAATATACCCGAATCGGCTGAAAAAGTGTGTAAATCCAATAGCACACAATTCTCGTAATGATGCTGACATATTTTTTCGGAAATCAACCGGTGAATTTCTTGAAATTCCTTGTAGTCATAACCGTGTTCTCCGTTTTTTGTGAGGTTGGAATCATGAAAAATCCTGTTTAGATCAACATCCACAAATCTTTCATTTCGTTCTAAAGCCCTCAAATTTCCCAATAGAAAATATATTTTCCCGTTGATTTTATCGGGATGATTTTTGAGTTTTTCAATAACACGTTGTGCAGCAACAATTCCTTGTTTTTCGTTACCGTGAATTCCCACCAATACAATAAACTTTTTATTTTCCTTATTGCCTATTGAAAACAATAAGTGTTTGTCATTCATTCCACTTGATTTTTAAAATACCAAAGTTACTATATTCTTTTAAAAAGTCGCCGGCTTAAATGGAAAAATTCCGTTTCGGTGAGCATGCCCACCAATTTGTTATTTTGAACAACAGGTAAAGATCCGATGCGGTTAACATCCATTAAATCCACTGCCTCTTTTAATTTTTTTCCGGGTTCTATGGTGATTGGATTTTCCAACATGATGTCTTTTACTTTTAAGGTTTCATAATTCCCGGACAAGCTCATTTTACGTAAGGTTTTCAACAGTCGCCGGGTGGTTACCAGACCAACAAAATCTCCTCTGGCGTTTTCCACGGGAACATATCTGATTCTTGCCCAATCCATCATATCGGCCACTAGTTCCACGATATCACCGGGTTGTACTGAAAGCACATCGGTTTGCATCACTTCTTCCACTAGCAAATCAGCCGGATGCCAATGGGCCAGTTCATTCATTTCGGGGACTTCCCATTGGTGAACGGGTATTTCTTTCTCCTGGTTTTTAATGGCGGATGAAGTTAACAGGGTCATGATTTCTTCACGCGATGCTTTATCATTAAATTCAGCATATGTTTCTAACATCCAAATACTACCGGTTTTTCCGGCTTTAACACGTTCTTCAATAATACCTAAATATTTGTCGATATCAGATTTATTTATATTTCTAGATTGAAGACCTTCTCGTGCAATGGGTAGTAGCTCATTTAAAATCAAATCATCAGCATAGTAGGAGGTATGATTAAACCATTTGAATTTTTTTCCCATTCCACTTCTGGTTGCAGCATAGAAATTATCTTTGGCATCATCAAACTTAATGAGTTTACGCACGTCATTCACTTCTTTGGCATAACCTTCCATTAGTCCCAGCCAAAATGCGGCATTGGCCATTTCATCCAAAACGGTGGGTCCGGAAGGGAACATCCGGGCTTCAATACGCAGGTGCGGTTTCCCATTGGATGAGATGCCGTAAACAGGTCGGTTCCAGCGATATACAGTTGAATTATGGACGGTCAGGGCTTTGAGGACCGGAACTTTACCTGATTTTACATATTCCAGTGAATCATAAGGGATATCCGCCCCCAATAAAACCCTATATCGTAGAATATCTTCGCGATAAATATCCAAGATGGAATCATCAATCCATCTGGTTCCGAAAGTGACCCGCGGGTGCCTGTCGCGTATATGTTCACTGCTTACACGCGTGTCTATGGCTTGTTGAAAAAGTGCTACCCGGGTTTCATGCCATAATCTTTTTCCGAATAAAACGGGTGAATTGACTGCCACCGCCATCACAGGGCCGGCTATAGCTTGGGCTATATTGTATTTATGCTTGAATTCGTCGGGGGAAACTTGCAAATGGACTTGAAATCCGGTATTGGCGGCTTCTATCAGCCCGCTTTCGGCTTTCATGTTGAGTTCATCAATGCCTATGATATTGATAATGAATTCTTCGCCTCGGAGTTCTTTGAGTGCATCCATCAAGGCATGATAGCGGGGAATAGGCGTGATATTATCAGGTTCCACATCAAATTTTCGTACCGTAGGCAAAATTCCGGTCAATATAATATCTGCATTTTCATTTTTCCTGACAAACTCTCTTATATGATTCAAGTCTGATAAAATTTCATTGTGAATTTGCGACAAAGCATCCTTTTCGAATTTACGTGGTGTTACATTGGTTTCCATATTGAAACCGGCCAATTCAGGACTCAAATTATCCATGTTTAATTTCTCAATAATCTCCAGGTTTTTTGAAAGTGGTTTGAAATTATTGTCCACCAGGTTAAACTCTTGTTCTGCACCGATATGTATATCTCCTTTCTCAAACCAATCATGATTCAGCATATATTCCAATGCTTGAATATCACGCAAGAGATATTGGGTGAATTTGGCTATCTCTTCAGGTGAATTGGCCTTGTGTACATTGAAATCTCCCATTTTTTTAAAATTAATGATTTGAAAAGTAAATTTACACTAAAAAACTTTGTTTTCAACAAAAATAATGGATGGTCATAAGATTGACAAATAATAAAAAGTTTTTCTTGCAAAAAGATATAACAGGATGATGGGAGAATAGATTTATGGCACTAATGAATGATATAATTTCATCCATTGCTCGGCCAAAACATCATCATTAAATTTTTGAACATATTCCAAGCCGGATCGAATATGGCCGGACAAATCATTTTCCATACTCCATTTGATTTTTTCTTTCATTTCCGCTACATTTTCAGCATTATCCAAATAAATTCCGCCCGGTCCTGCGGCTTCGGGGAAAACGCCTTGACGGTTTGTTATGACAGGTGTTCCGCTATATAAACTTTCAATAATGGGAATACCAAAACCTTCAAAAATACTCGGATAAACACTCACCCGGGCCAGTTGATATAGGGCGGCAATTTCTCTCAAATCCAAATTTTGTAAGAAATGTATTCGGTCCTTCATTCCGTTTTTTTGAACAAAGGATTTAATTTCTTGTGCATAACCGGTTTCCCGTCCTACAAGGACCAAGTGATAAGGCAAATCTTTGAGCGCTTTGACTACCGTAAACGCATTTTTGCGGGGTTCAATGGTTCCCACTTGTAATAAAAATTCATCCGGCAGGTGATATTTTCTACGAATTTCTTCCAAAAATTCAACCGGCTGTTTTTTCTTGAAAACCGGGTGGCATCCTTGATAAATCACTTTTATTTTTTCCGGCTTGATATCCGAAAATTGGAGGATATCCGATTTAGTTTGTGCACTGATGGCCACCACCATGTCGGTTTCATGAACCGCCCGTTGAAATTTTTTGAAATAAATTTTACGATCCAAAGGTTTGTAAAGCTCCGGAAATCGCATGAAAATCAAATCGTGTACAGTGACAATAGAAGGAATGTTTATTTGGGATATTCCCCAGGGGAGTTCACCGCTCAATCCATGATAAAGTTGTATATTATGTTTTTTCAAATCTTTGATAATCCATTTGGACCGCCAAAGTGAGGGCAAAATTTTTCCCTTAAAACTTCCGGGAAGATGAACATAAATGTTATCCTTGATGTCTAACCGGTGAACTTTAGGTTTTTGGGGGTTAAAAAGATGATATTCGTTCCCGGGATAATGTGTGCTTAAAATTCTGATCAAATCACGACCGTAGTTACCCAATCCTGTGGTATTATGAAAAATACGCTTGGCATCAAATCCGATTTTCAGCATCCTGTAGAGTATATTT
>JALVDN010000049.1 GCA_027008965.1 Flavobacteriales bacterium
TTATGAATATGATAAATACGAAAAAATAGAATTTGATATTTATAATGTTGACGAACGCTTGAAAAAAACCAAACTTATGAAAGGTTTGGAGTTTGTGTTTGATTATGTGGATACTTCCAAATACACCGGTGTTGCATTGCTACCTATATTTATTAACGAAGCCTTATATCGCGTATATGGGAAAAACATTCCTCCCAAAGCCCAAAAGGAAGTTTTGAAAGCCCACAAAGCATCGGGTGTGGAAAACAATGTTTTTGTGAATACATATGTGAAAGATTTATATCTGGATTATGATGTGTATGCCAATTTTATACGTCTGTATGGAAAAGATTTTGTCAGTCCGCTTTCCAAGCTCGGACCTTTAACCTATTATTATATCCTCTCCGATACAGCCGAGTATAAAGGTCGAACTGCATATAATGTGGTTTTCTACCCGCGCAGGAAAAAAGATTTGGCCTTTAAAGGAGATGTTTGGATTGCCGATTCCACCTTTGCCGTGCTGAATATATCCATGAATGTATCTAAAACCGCCAATATCAACTGGGTGAAAGATTTTTATCTGGAACAAGAATTCACCCCCTATAACGACAGTGTGTTTGTTTTAACCAAAGACCAAATGATCACCCAATTGGGGATAGACCAACTCAAAAACGGACAGGATTTATTGGTGAAACGAACCACTTATTATTCCGGTTATGTCTTTAATCAGCCCAAACCGGACAAATTTTATAATGAAGAACCCTGGATTTATAACAAAGAAATTTATCACAAAAGTGACACTTTTTGGCAAGCTGTGAGACCCGAACGTCTTAATAGAAATGAGGCCGGCGTATATAAAATGTTGGACTCACTCAAAAAAACGCCCAAATTCAAGCGTATGTCCGATTTGGCCACCATACTCGGTTCGGGCTATGCATATATCAAGTATTTTGATTATGGCCCTGTTTTTTCAACCATCGGCTACAATGATGTGGAAGGAATACGAATCAGATTGGGCGGAAGAACTTATTTTGACACCAACGATTTGCTTCGCTTTGAAGGATTCGGAGCTTATGGTTTCAGAGATAAAAAATGGAAATACGGCATTTCAGGAAAATGGGTGGCCATTATCAAACCCAGATTGATGTTTCAAGCCGGATATAGAAAAGATGTAGAACAAATCGGTGTGTCATTGACCACCCTTGACGATGATGTTTTGAGCAGGAGTTTTGCCTCGTCTTCCGTATTTGCTGCAGGAGATAAAACCAAACTCACCGAAACCGGAATCTATAATTTCTCCGCCTTTTTTGAACCGGTGAAAAACCTTGAAATCGGTTTGGGTTATGTATATAAAAACCTTCAATCCGCTCATCCGGCTTTCAGTTTGGATTATCTGGGATCAGACGGTCAAGTTTATTCCCGCACGCAACAACCCGAAGTTTTTATCCAGATCAAAGCCATGCCCGGCAGAAAATATGTAGGATACGGCGTAAAAAGATATGATGTAAACAGCAGGTATCCTTTATTTTTGATCAAATATTCAAAAGGTTATTCAAATAATAATCCCGAATCTTTTGATTATGATAAAATTCAAATTTATTTCAACAAAAAATTTTTTATAGGCGCCATCGGGAAATTAGATGTTAACCTGGAAACAGGAAAAACCTATGGCACGGTTCCTTTGTCTTTATTGAGTGTAGTTCCCGGCAACCAATCTTTTTTTTATGTGCCGAGCTCTTTCCAATTGTTGACCTACTATGAATTCATAACCGACACTTACACTTCCTTGAAACTTATGCATAATTTTGAAGGAAGAATTTTTTCCAAAATACCCATTCTAAAAAAAACCGAATGGAGAGAGCTTGTTTTCTTCAACACAGTGTGGGGAAAAATTTCTCCCCATAATGTCAGTATAAACCGTAGTGGAATCCCCTATCTTGCTCCCGGACAGCCCTATTATGAATTTGGTGCCGGAATTACCAACATCTTGAAATTTATGGAATTTGATGCTTTTTGGCGTGGAAACCACTTACATTCCAATGCGTTATGGAATTTTAATATAAAACTTAATTTCAGATTGGATTTCTGATGAAAAGAAGGCGTATATTTTTGTTAACTTTGTTTCCATGAAATGGAAAATGGCCGAAGAACCCGATGTGCAGTCGGTTAAACAGATGGAAAAATTGCTTAATGTCCCTCGCATCATAGCCAAAATGTTGGTTAGACGGGGTATCACCACCTATGAAGACGCCCGGAAATTTTTCAAACCACAGTTTGAGGATTTTCATGATCCTTACCTGATGAAGGACATGAAAAAAGCTGTTGAAAGGATTATTCAAGCCCTGAAAAACCGTGAAAAAATACTCATCTACGGTGATTATGATGTAGACGGAACAACTGCTGTAGCCATTCTCTATTCATTTTTGAAACAAAGACACCCTTATGTAGAATTTTATATTCCCGACAGAAACACCGAGGGTTATGGTATTTCAAGAAAAGGTATTCAATATGCCATAGATAACAATTTTTCTCTTATTGTTGCCCTTGATTGCGGCATCAAAGAAATTGAAGAAATTTCTTTTGCGCGGGATAACGGAATAGATGTCATTGTGGGCGATCATCATACGCCGGGCGAAATATTGCCACCGGCATATGCTATTCTCAATCCCAAGCAAAAAGATTGTCCGTATCCATATAAAGAATTAAGCGGTGCCGGTGTTGCATTCAAGCTCATTCAGGCCTTGAACGAAAAAGAAGGTAATACCATTGATAAAATTATTCCTTATTTGGATTTGTTAGCTGTAAGTATTGCCGCCGACATTGTGCCTATCACGGGTGAAAACCGTACCTTTATGTATTTCGGATTGCAACAATTGAATGTTTCTCCCCGTCCCGGTCTTAAAGTTCTGATGAAATCCATCAAAAAAACCGAAAAAGAAGTATCGGATATTGTTTTTACGCTAGCACCGCGAATCAACTCCGCCGGTAGAATGACACACGGCAAACTTGCCGTAAAACTGCTCATTGAACCTAATGAAGAAAAGGCCGAAGAAATAGGAAGCATGATTGAAGAAAACAACCGCATTCGCAGGGAAACCGACAAAGCCATGACAGATGAAGCACTGGATTTGATTCTTGAACATATTGACCCTGAATCTTATACAACCGTTGTTTATAACAAAAATTGGCATAAAGGTGTAGTAGGAATAGTAGCCTCACGCCTGATAGAAAAATACTATAGACCTACCATTGTTTTAACCTGGAGCGAACAGGCTCAAATGTGGGTTGGCTCCGCACGGAGCGTGAAAGATTTTGATCTCTACGGTGCACTGAATGCCATATCCGATAAATTGGAAGCATTCGGAGGACACAAATATGCCGCCGGATTATCCGTCAAAGATGAAAACTTAAAAGATTTCATCAGGGCTTTTGAAAGGAAAGTAAGAGAAATGATGCCTGAAGGCCCTAAGGAACCGGAAATAGAAGTGGAAGAAGAATTGGATTTGATAGATATTACACCCAAATTTTACCGGCTAATTAAACGGTTTGCTCCTTTCGGGCCGGGAAACATGAAACCGGTTTTTATGACAAGAGCATTGCGTGATACAGGCTTTGGAAAAACCGTGGGTGAAGACAACAGACATCTAAAAATGTATGTTATCGATGGTACAACACGTTCCGGAATAAATAGTATCGCCTTCGGTTTGGGTGATAAATGGGAGCAAATAAAAGCAAGCCCATCCTTTGCCGCCGTTTATCACATTGAAGAAAATCATTGGAATAACCATGTGAGTTTACAACTAAAAATAAAAGATATAAAACCCGAATAAACATAAAGAATTGATTTTTATTACATTTGCAATAAATAAATTAAAACAAAATCAAGTAAATTTTAATGAAAATTCCCATTAAGAAAATAGCGGATTTTTTAAACGGAACCATAGAAGGTGATGACACTTTGGTGATTCAAGGTCTGGCTAAAATAGAAAATGCCGAAGAAGGAACCATTACATTTTTGGCCAATCCGCTTTACACTCCTTATGTATACAAAACCAATGCCTCAGCCATTGTAGTCAGAAAGGATTTTGTCCCCGAAAAAAAGGTCAAAGCCACCCTCATCCGGGTGGATGATCCCTACAAAGCCTTTACGGAATTATTAGAATTTTATAATGGAACAAACCAATTCAAAACAGGCATTGAACCCAATGCTTTTATTCACCCGAGTGCCAAAATAGGGAAAAACGTATACATAGGTGCTTTTGCATACATTGATGAGCAGGTTGAAATAAAAGATAATGCCAAAATCTTTCCGCATGTTTATCTGGGCGCCAATGTCAAAGTAGGAAAAAACACGGTCTTATATAGTGGCGTGAAAGTCTATCACGATTGCATCATAGGAGATAATGATATTATTCATGCCGGAACCATCATAGGTTCGGACGGATTCGGATTTGCTCCCGACGGGAAAGACTATAAAAAAATTCCACAAATCGGTAATGTGGTCATTGGTAACAATGTGGAAATTGGGGCTAATTGCACAATTGATAGAGCCACATTGGGTTCTACTATTATTCATGACGGTGTGAAGATGGATAATCAAATTCAGATTGCTCATAATGTGGAAGTAGGACAAAATACCGTTATTGCCGCGCAAACCGGAATTTCAGGCTCAGCCAAAATAGGAAAATATTGTCAAATAGGCGGCCAAGTGGGAATAGCCGGCCACATACAAGTTTCAGATCATGTGAAAATTGGTGCCAAATCAGGCGTTACCGGTAGAATTAAAGAAGGAGATGTGCTATTGGGAGCACCCGCCCTCCCGATCAAAGATTTCAGAAAATCTCATGTTTTGTTCAAAAATCTGGGAAATCTGTATGATCAA
>JALVDN010000050.1 GCA_027008965.1 Flavobacteriales bacterium
AGTATACCAATCTCCTCCTTTAAGCAAACCTGACATGCTGATGATGAGAAATTGCAAGATGATATATAAAGTGAGATAGAGTTTTATTTTGGGGGTGAAATAGTTTGAAATTTTTCGGAATTTTTTAACTCGATAACTTCGTTCTTTGACAAAATATAGGTAAAAGAGAAATGATAAAATATATAATATCAGTGTGATGGAAGCTTTTATATCATTTTTCAGACTTACATCCGTCAGGGTTGTGGCGTGAAAATCCGTTTTGACAATTGGCACATGACCGGTGAAAAGTAAAACACCAACAGGAATAAAAATAAAATACAGCACACCGAAAGTAAGCCCCAATTTGAAAGTTAAGCCTTTTTTAAAAAGCGTAAATAAAAAATAATACAGTAATAGAAAAAATTCAATAATAAATAATATGGATATGAATAGTGTCATTATTCCAAACTGTCAATAAAGACTTTTGCCATGGCTTCAACCGAATAATTTTCCTTGCAAAAGGAAACAATTTTTTCTCTTTTTTTTATCCATTCCGCTTTTGTTTTATATATCAATTGGAGTTTATCGGCAAAATCTTCAAGATTATCGGTTTCAAAGAAAATTGCATTATCATTTTCACGGGCGGCTTCTATTTCGGGAGAATGATTTTCATTTTTTGAAATCAACATAGGAACTCCGAAACTGAAGCTTTGAATGATAGAAAGTCCCACATATCCGGGCGAAATACTGAAAAGTGCTTCATCATAGAGGGTTTTTAATTGATTATAATCACTTATATGCCCCAAAAGTTTGATGCGGTTATGTAAATTATTCCGCTCAATGTATTTTTGAATTTTCTCTTTTTCCGGGCCGTCCCCAACAATAACCAAATTGGCGTTATCAGGTAAAAACCGGAGTGATTGGTGAAAAGCTTGAACCATAAAAAAAACCTTTTTGCTGGTTACCAGTCTCCCAACATAGATGAGATTTTTGGGATTGATTTTGGGGCCGGTTTTCATTTGCTCAACGCTATAAATTGTATTTGGAGCCGCCACTATTTTTTTACCGGGCATTTTGGCCTGAAGTTCTCTTTTTTGTCGGTTTGTATAAACGATTATTTGTGAGGCTAATTTACGCATTAAATTTCTTATGAAATCGGTCTTGCTGTTTTTTCCTTTCCTCGGCCATGCATGCCCCCAGAGGATTGTTTTTTTTCCTAAAATTCTTCTTATGATTAAAAAAATCCAATTGGAAAGTATCCTTGGATTCATTTCCAAAACCAAGATATCATCTTTCAATAGCAAATGCCAAATTCCGGTTTGAAATAAAAACCTGCGGTTTAATAAAAAAAAATTTTTTGCAGGAAGATGTATATCGGAGTTTGTTTGAATGCTTGTTTCAAAACCCTTTTCACCTGCATATAATTCAAATCGGTTTTTTAAAGAACTTTTTAACTTTTCAAAAAAAAGCTTTCTATAATCAGGGGCGACAGTTTGGATGATCACCAGTCGTTTCATTCGTGCTGAAGTTTAACTGAATAAAAATAGGCAAAAATAAGAATGGAAAATTCAGCAAGTACGGCGGCAACGGCAACCCCGTAGATGCCAAAATAATAAGCCCCGATAACCGCTAAAATCAAATTAATAATTCCTCCCAAAACCATAGGAATCATTCTGTAATTATATTTTTTCAAGGCCGGAAACATTAAAGAAACATACATCATATTCAAAGCAGAAAAGAAAGCGATGAATCCCAAGATTCTAAATACGTTGCTATAGGCCACAATGGTTTTATTGTCATAAATGAAGTCTAAAATTTTATCGGCAAAAAGAAAAATAAAAATCACCAGTAAAATCCCTGATAAAGAAACAGGTTTTATCAAAACACGTATGTAGTTTATGATTTGTTGTTTTGTGTTAGTGGAAAGCCATGGGAATATAGCTTGATACAAGGGGGTATAAATGGTTTTTATAGCCATGACCAATTTTTCCATACTGGAATATACCCCGGCAATATTTTCGCCCGAAATTAATCCCAAAATAAAAGTATTGCCCGAAGTATAAATGCTGGTTGCAAAATTAGATATGATTAAACTTCGGTTTTCATAAATAAAATGCTTCATTATTTTGGCTTTGGGGAGGACAAAATGAACATATTTCAAACTTAACAATAATCCCAGAACTCCGGAGACGATAAAACCCAAGCTGTTTAAAACCGGAACAATCACATAATGTGAAGGTTTTTTTACAAATAAAAAAATCAATATCAAAAAAGTGACCTTGGCCAACACGTTCATCAGGGTGATAATTTTCATTTTTTCAATCCCTTGGAAAAACCAAGCCGGAAAAATATTGTTACCGATTACAATCCCAAAGCTGTATAGATAAATCTTTTGATGCGTCTCCAATTTAGGAACAACTGAAGTTACAATCAATAAAATAATAAAGGCCAGAACGATTAATATAAATTTGGTAAAAAAAACATTCCAATAATACCGGGATAAATTATCTTTTTTATTTCTGAGTAATGATACTTCTCTTGTGGCACTTATATTGAAGCCGAAATCCACAAAAATATTTAAAAAAACCATCAAAGAACCGGCCATCATAACAATGCCGTAGTTTTTTACGTCAAGCGTACGAACTAAATACGGATATGTGATTAATGGAATAATAAAATTAGTCCCTTGAACAAGAGACAGATAAAAATAATTTTTAATTATGTGGGTATTATTTGAAAAAATTTTTTTAATCAAAACTTTTTAACTGTTTTAAATACCAAGCATATATCCGGTCTATTCCTTCTTCCAAATCTACCCGGTGTTTCCAACCCAACCGGTTCAGTTTGGAAGGATCGGTGAGTTTTCTGTAGGTTCCGTCAGGTTTGTTGGTGTTGAAATAAAAGTCTCCTTGAAAGCCGGTTTTTTCTTTAATCAAATATGCCAAATCCTTGATGGATATATCTTCTCCTGTTCCGATGTTGATGTGTGTATTTCTGATTTCCAAAGGTTTGTTTTCCTTGTTTGATTTTTTCAGTTGATTTACCAAATCATCAAAATCCACATGCTCCATCACAAAAACACAGGCGTCGGCCATGTCTTCGGACCATAAAAATTCCCTTCGCGGTTTGCCGGAGCCCCAAATTTCTATACTGACTTTGTCTCTTTTTCGGGTGATTCCGTATTTTTCCAGAATATTGAGTATTTCATCCTCATTAGTCGAACCGTCAATATGCTCAATGGGCAAATGATTCAAGTCTTTTCTAATGGTTCTCCAATCTTGGTTTTCCAGAGCTTTTCCCAGGTGAATTTTTCTTAAGAGAGCCGGCAATACATGGGATTTTTCCAAGTCAAAATTATCGTTCGGGCCGTATAAGTTGGTGGGCATTACCGAGATAAAGTTAGTACCGTATTGAATATTATAGCTCTCGCACATTTTTATTCCGGCTATTTTGGCTATGGCATAAGGTTCATTGGTATATTCCAATTCTCCGGTGAGGAGATATTCTTCTTTAATGGGTTGCGGACAATTTTTCGGATAAATACAAGTGCTTCCCAGAAATAGCAATTTTTTTACGCCGTATTTATAACTATGATGAATAACATTGTTTTGAATCATCAAATTTTCATAAATAAAATCAGCTCTGTATTTGTTATTGGCCACAATTCCTCCCACTTTGGCGGCGGCCAGAAAAACATAATCGGGTTTTTCTTTTTGAAAAAAAGCTTCCACAGCCTGAGAATCGGTTAAATCCAACTCTGCATGGGTTTTCAGTATAAAGTTCCTGTAGCCTTTTGTTTGTAAATTTTTCAAAATAGCGCTTCCCACAAGTCCGGTGTGGCCGGCCACATATATTTTGGCATCTTTCGATTTCATTATTCAAAAGAATTTAGTGTGGTGAAACCGTTGTCTTTCAATAACTTCTCTCTTTTATTTCTTTCCAAATCGGCCCACACCATTTCTTCTATTAAATTATCCAGGGTGTATTCCGGTTGCCAACCCAATTTTTCTCTGGCTTTGGTACTATCTCCTACCAAGATATCAACTTCCGTAGGCCTGAAATAGCGTTCATCCGTTTCAATCACAACCCTGCCTTTTTCCAATTGGAATTCCGGGTTCGAGCAGGAAACCACATATCCTTTTTCATCCACTCCTTCGCCTTTAAAATCTATTTCTATTCCAAGCACTCTGAATGCCTTTTTAGCAAATTCCCTTACCGATGTAGTCACTCCGGTTGCACAAACCCAATCGTCGGGTTGGTCGTGTTGGAGAATCATCCACATCATTCTCACATAATCTTTGGCATGTCCCCAATCCCTTTTGGCGGATAGATTTCCCAAATAAATTTTGTCTTGAAGTCCTAATACTATTCTGGCCAAGCCTCTTGTGATTTTCCGCGTGACAAAGGTTTCGCCTCGTAGCGGTGATTCATGGTTGAACAAAATACCATTGGATGCAAACATATTGTATGCTTCCCGGTAATTAACCGTTATCCAATAGGCATATAATTTGGCCACGGCATAAGGACTCCGCGGATAAAAAGGAGTTTTTTCGTTTTGAGGAATTTCTTGTGCCTTTCCATATAACTCCGAAGTGGAAGCTTGATATATTTTGGTTTTTTTCTCCATACCCAACAACCTGACGGCTTCCAAAATTCTAAGCGTCCCCAATGCATCCACGTTGGCTGTATATTCCGGCATTTCAAAGGATACTTGCACGTGGCTCATGGCACCAAGATTATAAATCTCATCCGGTTGGATTTTTTCAATCAAACGAATCATGTTAGTGCTATCCGTCAAATCTCCATAATGCAATATAAATCGCCGGTTCTCTTTGTGTGGATCTTCATACAAATGATCTATTCGCTCGGTATTGAAG
>JALVDN010000051.1 GCA_027008965.1 Flavobacteriales bacterium
TGACGCTTATGACGGATTATCCCGAGGTTTTTAATGTTGGCGTTGCAGGTGGTCCGGTGACCGATTGGAAATGGTATGAAGTGATGTATGGAGAAAGATACATGGATACTTATCAAACCAATCCCGAAGGATTTAAGCGAACATCTATTTTGAATAAGATTGACAATCTGCAAGGAAAATTACTTACCATTCACGGATATATGGACGACGTGGTAGTTCCGCAACACAACATTGCTTTGCACGATGCGGCCATTGCTAAGGGAGTTTATATGGATTTTTATCTTTATCCGCGGGCCAAACATAATGTTTATGGTAAACGGCGTGTTCATTTATTGAGAAAGTTATTGAATTTCATTATCCAGAATAACCGGCCGTAATGTCAAAATGTCAATGTTGATTTGAAATGTATAATTATTGATGAGCGTAAAGTAAAACACAAAATATGAAAACAACATTTGAACAACTGAAAGACTATAAATCCGAAAACAATCAAACAGATTTTACAAGCTTAATAGAAAAATTTCTATCCAAACTGGAACGTTATGTAAAACACCGAATTAAAACTTTTGAAGCCAAACGTAAACTTCCTGTAAACTATTATTCTCCGGCGGATGTCCTTGCTGAAGTTTATTTGAGAATTTATAATGATTTTGACAATATAACCAATGAAAAGCAACTTAAAGTAAAACTTTTCAAAACTGCCGACGAAGTGCTGGAAGAGTTAGTGAAAAAACATGATAAAAAATTCAAAAAAATCCCTGTTGATAAACTTTTAAAAGAGGAACTTAAACTGTTATATGAAGATTTCACAGCTGATGCCGATGGCGAATTGATCTTAATCGAAGAACTGGACGATATTGAATATAAACAAAATGAATTCAAGCCCAAAATTTTCTTGTTTGATAAAACCGCCGAGTCGGGTTTTGCACGTGTTTTGAATCTCTCCGAAGAGGATTTCAAAAACGAACGTTTCCGTAATATTTTCGGAAATATTTATGCAAGCCTTCCCGAATTAACCCGACATGTTTTGGATTTGGCCGCACAAGGCGAATTGGATGATGAAGAAATTGCCGCAGTGGTGGGCATTGAAAGCGGACAAGTCCGTGAAATATTGGAGGGAATAGAGCTTAGAGTGAAGAAAAACAAATAATGGCCCAAAAAAGCAGTTTTAAAAATACCATCAACATTCTCAATAAAAAAGCCCGCTTCGATTATGATATACTGGATAAATACGAAGCAGGCATTCAACTCACGGGTACTGAAATCAAATCCATCCGTCAGGGTAAAGCAAGTATTGTGGACAGTTTTTGTGAGTTCAACAACAAAGGCGAACTTTTTGTCACTAATATGTATATCAAAGAATATGATCATGGAACTCACTACAATCATAACCCCAAACGGCAAAGAAAATTATTACTTCACAAAAAACAATTACGCAAGCTTTATAATGACTATAAACAAAAAGGGATAACCATTGTACCTTTGCGTTTATACATCAATGACCGGGGATTGGCTAAAATGGAAATTGCCGTGGCCAAGGGGCGTAAAAAATACGATAAAAGACAAGTTTTGCGAGAGCGGGATATTGCACGTGAACTCGACAGGGAAAGAAAAAAATACATTTGAATCTTATGAAAAAGGAAACATCATCATCCCAAAAATCATTTTTTAAAAAACAATGGAGCAACATTTTATTTGTTTTGTTTTTGGCTTATATGATTTTTGTGCCTCAAAATCCGGTTAGAATCTGGCTTACCAAAGCCGTCGGATTAGTGAGAACCCAAGTGGAAAGTTTTGAATTGGATGAAGCAGAACAATATGTGCTTCAAAACAAAGATTGGGAATGGCAATTGTTAGACATGAACAACCAAATACACACCTTGAAAGAATTCAAAGGCAAGCCTATTCTCATCAATGTTTGGGCTACATGGTGTCCGCCTTGTGTGGCCGAACTTCCTTCGCTTGAAAAATTATATAAAGCCCGTGGGAATGAAGTTTTTTTTATTTTTTTGGCCGAAGATGAGCCCTCAAAAGTCCAAAACTTTTTGAAACAACGAAAGTTGGAAATTCCGGTATTTTTTGCGGTAACCCCTCGACCTCCCATGTTGAAATCGTCAAGCATTCCCACCACATTTATCTTGGATAAAAACGGTGTAATAAAAGTGCGCAAAACAGGAGCCATGGATTGGAATACGGAAAAAATAAAAGATTTATTGAAAAAATATGTACAATGATGAAAGTGGCGGCATTTATACCGGCCCGGTTAGACTCCCGGAGGTTTCCCGGGAAATTATTAAAAGATTTAGGTGGAAAGCCCGTTATTATCCGCACTTGGCAATCGGCAACACAAACCGGATTATTTGATGAAATTTATATTGTTACCGACAGCCCTGAAATTGCCGGCGTATGTGAGGAAGAGGGCGCAAAAGTTTTAATAAGCCGGAAAAATCATTTCACCGGAACCGATCGGATAGCTGAATTTGCCGGAAAAACCCTTGCTGATATTATCATCAACATTCAAGGAGACGAACCTTTTATCAGGAAAGAACCTTTGGAGAAGATAATTGAAGAATTCTCACGTGACAATGATAAAAAAATAGACATCATTTCCCTTATGCAACCCATTGAAACCGAAGAAGAATTTTTGTCTCCCGATAATGTCAAAGTAGTAGTGGATAAAGATAATTTTGCCATGTATTTTTCACGTTCTCCCATACCTTATCATCGAGACATTTCTTTTTCAAAAGCATGGAAGCATATCGGTATTTATGCCTTCAGAAAAAATATTTTGGAAAAGATTGCTACACTTCCCCACACAGATTTGGAAAAGCTTGAAAAACTTGAAAATTTAAGGTTTTTGCAATACGGTTTGCGTATTAAAATGTTGCCGGTGAAAAGTGGATTTATTGGGATAGATACACCGGAAGATTTGAAAAAAGCCCGAAAAATGTATAATCATGCAAGAAACAAAGCCTAAAATAAAGATATGGATTTCCGCCTTGCGATTGCGAACCCTGCCACTTTCTTGGGCAGGCATTATCATGGGGAGTGCCATAGCCATGGGCGAAAACAAATTCAATTTTAGAATTTTCCTTTGGGCCCTTATTACGGCCTCATTGTATCAGATCTTAAGCAATTTGGCCAATGATTACGGTGATGGCATCAAAGGAACCGACGTTCACAGAGTGGGCCCGCAAAGAGGAGTAGGTTCCGGATTAATTAGTGCTTCATCCATGAAAAAGGCAGTATGGTTTACGGTGTTTCTTGCTGTTATTTCTACCATTATTTTATTGAAAATAGCCTTTAAACAATTTAATGAGACCATGTTGGTCTATTTTATTTTAGGCTTGGCTTCCGTATGGGCGGCCGTCAAATATACGGTGGGCGAAAAGGCATACGGATATGCCGGATGGGGAGATGTTTTCGTTTTATTTTTCTTTGGTTTGGTTTCGGTAATGGGAGTTTATTTTTTGCATACACACTACTTCAATATTGATGTTATTTTACCCGCTTTTTCAATAGGACTATTGAGTGTGGCCGTATTAAATATCAATAATTTACGGGATTTGGAAAACGATAAAATAGCGGGGAAAATCACATTGCCTGTCCGTTTAGGTAGGGCAAATGCTTTGAAATACCACCGTGCTTTGCTTATTCTTTCTTTTCTATTCTGGATTTATTTTTTGACAAAAAACAATTTCTCATCATGGCAATGGCTTTCTCTTTTGCCTTATGTTATTCTTTTTGTGAAACTCAAAAATTTAAAAACAGGCTTGCCGGAAGAATACAACAAAATGCTTAAAAAAACATCGTTACTTACCTTTGGAGTAAGCATCTTATTTTTTATAGCGGTTGCAGTTGATTAACCTTATTTTTTGCTTCCTCTGAAAACCAAATAAGCAACAATAACACCTAAAAGGATAGCGACAGTAAAAAATATAATACCCATCCAGTTAGCTAAATCCCAGTTTACTAAAAAATGCATAGTTTTATCATTTTATTGGTTATTTAAAAATAAAAATAACTATAATAAAAACAACAAAAACTGACAAATGTTGTTTTTTTATTTGCTTAAATTAGTCTTTAAAATTTAAATACATGAAAATACAATTCATTGACTGGATCATTATTGCTTTATACTTTATTTTCAGTTTAGGTATTTCCATTTATTTTTCTAAAAAGGCTGGAAAAGATACCGGTAATTTTTTTCTCAGTGGCCGTAACTTACCTTGGTGGATTGCAGGCACCAGTATGGTTGCCACTACCTTTGCGGCGGACACACCTTTAGCTGTAACCGAACTCGTTTCTCAACATGGCATCTCGGGAAATTGGCTTTGGTGGAATATGGTTATAGGCGGGATTTTAACCGTTTTCTTTTTTGCCCGTCTTTGGCGAAGGGCACACATTCTAACCGATGCTGAATTTGTAGACATCCGCTATGAAGGAAAACCAGCCGAATTTTTAAGAGGTTTCCGCGCAGTATATATCGGCATTTTTATGAATGCCATTGTTATTGCATGGGTGAATTTGGCCATGGTCAAAATTCTTTCGGTCATGTTTCCCGATTTAACCTTCATGGGCTATTCCGAAATAAATCTTTTGGGTTTTCATCTTTCCGCTCATATGATATATGTGGCACTGATGATGTTTTTTGTGGCGTTTTATGCTTCACTTTCCGGACTTATGGGGGTTTCTATCACGGATAGTTTTCAATTTGTGATGGCCATGACCGGAAGTATTGTTTTGGCCGTTTATGCTTTGAAACATGTAGGCGGAATTGAGGGTGTCAAAGAGTCTTTTAAGGGCATGGATTGGGTTTTTGATTTTTTTCCGGTTGTAGGAGACGATT
>JALVDN010000052.1 GCA_027008965.1 Flavobacteriales bacterium
AATATGTAATGTGAAGTTTCCGCTTACGTAAGGAGTTCCAACCACTTTTACTTTAACATCGTTGTTGTTCGTAATTTCATAATAAGCTTGAAGAGAAACCACGGCCGGGATCGCATATTTTTCATCCAAATCGGCTTGCAAGTCATTGGCATTGAAATGTGTTCCTTCATCACCATCAATAAACAGAGTCGGCACACCATTCACTCCGTAATATTGCCTTCGTTGTCCGCCTTCTGCCGTATAATAAGGGTCTCCATTGCCGGGCCAGTTCATTTGATATTTTACAAGTGCATATTTTCCGGCGTTATTATTCAGGAAAGTCGTGTTAAAATAATTTGTGTTAAAAGTAGCACAAGGTCCACATGTGGAACTCGTAAATTCTTCATATAATACCGTTCTTTGAACACCTTGGGAAGCCACCATGAAGCTTTTGGTTAGCAAGTCATTGGATGGGCGGGCATCGTCGGTTTGACCGTTTACATTGGATACCCAAACTTTGATACTTTGATCGCCTTGTGCAGGTGTATAAGTATCATCATGTGTAAATTCATAAGTGCCTAACTTTCCGATATTTAAGCCTGTTACGCTCATGGTATGAACAGCACCGTTTCCTACTTGCCAGTTGATATCCATGGAAGTTATAGTTCCCTCTTTAAAATTCTCTATTAAACCCTTAACTGTTACAGGCGTGTTTAGAATTAGTATTCCGGGTATATCTATCCGCATCATGGCGGCATCAACTTCCTGAACAGGTTCGGGGTCGGGTTCAGGCTCGGTTTCTTTCTTTTTACAGCTGAAAGTTATAATGCTTAAAGTCAGAAAAAAAATCAAAAATTTTTTCATAAGCTTAATTTTATCCGATTTCACAATTATACAAATATTATTTCAAATAGAATGAAAATATTCCTATTTTGCGTTTGAATTGTAAACAAAAATTATTCCGTTTTATGTTAATCAAGGTTTTTAGTGCGGCGTTGTATGGCATAGAAGCATTTCCCATTGTTATTGAAGTCAATATAGACAAGGGTATCGGCTATCATTTAGTGGGCTTACCGGATAAAGCGGTGAGTGAAAGTAGTTATAGAATCTCCGCCGCTTTGGAAAACAATGGTTTCAGAATGCCGGGTAAAAAAATCATCATCAACATGGCGCCGGCAGATTTGCGAAAAGAGGGTTCGGCTTATGATTTGCCCATAGCTATGGGTATTTTATCCGCTTCGGGACAAATTCATACCGAAAAACTTAATCATTACATGATGCTTGGAGAACTCTCACTGGACGGATCACTTCAACCTATCAAAGGCGCCCTTCCCATAGCCATCAAAGCAAAGGAAGAAGGTTTTAAGGGGATTATTATTCCCAAATCCAATCAAAACGAAGCCGCCATAGTTAAGGGTTTGGAAGTTTACGGAATGGAAAATATAGTAGACGTAATCAATTTCCTTGAAGACAAAGCGCCTTTTGAGCCGGCACAATTAGATATGGAAAAAATATTTTTCGAAGAATTAAACCGCTTTGAACATGATTTTGCCGACGTAAAGGGTCAGGAAACCGTTAAACGTGCGTTGGAAATAGCCGCCGCAGGCGGACACAATGTATTATTGATAGGTCCTCCGGGAAGCGGAAAAACCATGCTTTCCAAACGTATACCGGGTATTCTCCCGCCCATGACTTTGGAAGAAGCATTGGAAACCACCAAAATACACTCCGTTGCAGGAACCTTGAAATCTTCCGGAGGTATCATCACGCAAAGGCCTTTCAGAAGTCCGCATCATACCATTTCGGATGTAGCATTGGTAGGAGGTGGAACCTATCCGCAACCCGGAGAAATTTCATTGGCACACAATGGTGTATTGTTTTTGGATGAATTGCCCGAGTTTAAAAGGTCGGTACTTGAAGTAATGCGTCAACCTTTGGAAGAAAGAGAGGTCACCATTTCACGTGCCAAATTCACCGTTACCTATCCGGCCAGTTTTATGCTGATTGCCAGTATGAATCCCAGTCCCTCGGGCTATTTCAATGATCCGGATTCCCCCTTACGTTCATCGCCCGCTGAAATGCAACGCTATATGAGTAAAATATCGGGTCCTTTACTGGACAGGATTGACATGCATATTGAAGTGGAAGCCGTTCCTTTTGACAAATTGAGTGATCAACGGGTATCCGAATCCAGTGCGGACATCAGGAAAAGAGTCATTCGAGCCCGAAAAATTCAAACCGAAAGATTTAAAAATGAAGAAAAGGTACATTATAATGCTCAAATGGGGAGCAAACTCATTAGAAAATATTGCCAAATAGATGATGCTTCGCTTGCCTTATTAAAAAATGCCATGGAAAAATTAAACCTATCGGCCAGAGCATACGACAGAATTTTAAAAGTTGCCCGCACCATAGCAGATTTGGACCAAAAAGAAAATATTGAAACGCCCCATATTGCCGAAGCCATTCAATATAGAAGTTTGGACAGGGAATCTTGGTTTTAAATATCTTGACATAATTCAATCAATACACCACCTGCAGAACGCGGATGAATAAAGGCCACCAATTTATTGTCGGCTCCTTTTTTGGGTTGGGGTGTAATGATTTCAAACCCTTCTTTTTCCAGTCTTTTTAATTCGGCTTTTATATCGTCGGTTGCATAGGCAATATGATGTATTCCTTCACCTCTTTTTTCAATGAACCGAGCTATAGGGCTTTCGGGGGAGGTTGCGGCCAAGAGTTCTATCTTGGTTTCACCAAGCCGGAAAAATGAAGTGATAACTTTTTCAGTTTTGACTTCCTCACGTTTATAAGGCTTCACTCCCAAAAGATAGGTGTATTTTTCTTCGGCTTCATGGAGATTTTTTACGGCGATGCCAATATGTTCAACTTTTTCTAACATGATTTACAACATTTTATCGGGGAAAAGGCGTGCTAAACATTCATCCATGGCTTCTTTCCAATGACGTGGTTTCAAGCCGAAAACCCGTTTGACTTTATCTTTGGACAAAACGGAATATGCCGGCCTTTGAGCCGGAGCTTTGAATTCCTTTTGTGAAACCGGTATCAAATTATTATCATATCCAAGCTTGTCCAAAATATACTGTGCCTCTTCAAAACGGGAGGCCTCTCCTTCATTGGTATAATGATAGATTCCGTATTCGCCCGGTTCATTATCTATCAAGAATTTAATGAAGTAACTCAAATCCACGGCATAGGTAGGCGTTGAAATTTGATCGGAAACAAATTTCAAAGTCTCTTCTTTTTCCGCTAATTCCACCACCAAATGAATAAAGTTTCTTTTGGTTTCACCAAAAATCCAAGCCGGTCTGATGATAAAAAATTCGGACAATTCTTTTTGTATCAAGTCTTCGGCCAAAGACTTGGTGTGACCATAATAATTCACAGGGTTCTTCGGGTCGGTTTCCGTGTAAGGAGTATGCTTTTCCCCGTCAAAAACATAGTCGGTTGAAAGATAAATCAATTTCGCATGAACCATTTGGGCGGTGTCAATAATATGTTTTGTCCCTTTCACATTGACTTGATAACATGCTTGCGATTTCTTTTCACACAAATCAACTTGGGTGAAAGCCGCCAGATGAATAATATAATCCGGTCTGATCAATCTAATAATTTTCCGCACATGTTCTTTGTTGGTTATATCCAATTGTTCTCTTCCCAAAGCATAGGTTTTGTAATACGGAGTGAGAAGCGTATTTAAGGTTCTTCCCACCAAACCTTTTCCTCCCGTGATCAAAATTCTTTTCATAGGTTTAGTATTTGCTCCACTGAAGGAAGATTCATGTCTTTTTCCGAAAGGATAAACTCGCTTACATTCCCCGGCCATGGAATGTTCACGTGCGGATCATCAAATCTGAATCCCGCATCATATTCGGGATGATAAAATGCATCGGTTTTATAGAAAATTTTCACTTGGTCACTCAATGCCAAATAACCGTGTGCAAAACCCTTTGGAATAAAAAGTTGGCGTTTATTTTCATCACTCAAAACGATTTGATAATATTTTAAAAAAGTCGGGGAGTTTCTACGTAAATCAACCACCACATCCAACAGTTTTCCTTGCACCACACTGACGAGCTTGGATTGGGCATAAGGTTCTTTTTGGAAATGCATGCCACGCAATACGTTTTTTCGGGATTCAGCCAAATTATCCTGCACAAATTTGACGGAAAGACCGGTTATTTTTTCAAAGGTTTTTTGATTGAAAAATTCATAAAAAAAGCCCCGTCTATCCATATGTACATCGGGTTGAAGCAATAAGCAACCGGGCAATGGTTCTTCTACAAGTTTCACTGTTTTTTTTCTAAAAATTGATTTATTTTCCTATCTAAAATTTCACCTACATGTATCAAATAAAAAACAATCATGAAAATGATGAATACTCCGCCAGGCAATAAGAATTTAAATTGTTTTTTTACGGGATTGTATTTTTCGCCTAAATCCGGAAATTCAGAATTGAGAACAATCAATTTATCATAGAATTTAATATCTGATAAGATTTTGGCTCTTTGAGTTAACAGGCTGTTTTTCTCTTTAAAAATATTATACTTGGCCTCAGGGATTTCCATAGTGATTCCACCCATGATAATATTACCTCCCGGAATTCCTCCGTCACCGGTTTTTGTCAAAGCTTCGTTAACCGCTTTTCTTAAACTATCCAATTCGGCAATGCTTTTATCCACATCTTCCAACTCACGTTTTAGAATGAAAAGTTTATTTTTACGAAGTTCCTTCAACAAATCATTGTCATTAAACAAATTTTTGAAATACCGGTTGAGGGATTTAAATGCCTCGGGTCGGGATGCTATCACTTCCAATTT
>JALVDN010000053.1 GCA_027008965.1 Flavobacteriales bacterium
AGCCGAGCGTGCGATTATGGAGGCCGCCGAAGAAAAAGGATTGAAGACTAAAGTGGAGCTTGGAGAGGCGGCTTTTTACGGTCCGAAGTTGGATTTTATGGTGCGTGACGTGTTGGGAAGAAAATGGCAGTTGGGAACCATTCAAGTGGATTATAATTTACCTGAACGTTTTGGATTGGAATATAAAGGCCCTGATGGAGAAATGCATCGTCCGGTGATGATACACAGGGCGCCGTTCGGGTCGATGGAGCGTTTTGTGGCTATATTGCTGGAACACACCGGCGGAGATTTGCCGCTATGGTTGGCACCGGAACAAGCTGTTATTTTGCCGGTGAGTGAAAAGTATATGGATTATGCAAAAAAAGTTTTATTTTTGCTGGAAAATTCGGGTATACGGGCAGTGGTGGATGAAAGGAATGAAAAAGTGGGAAGAAAGATACGTGACGCCGAATTAAAAAAGATTCCGTTTATGCTTGTTGTGGGGGAACGTGAAGCCGAAAGCGGTTCGGTTTCGGTGAGAAGAAGGAAGCACGGAGATTTGGGTGAGATGAGTGTGGAGGATTTTATCCAACGTGTCAATGAAGAGGTTGAAAAAGGGAAAACCGAGTTTAAAACAAACTAACCATTAAAAATATATAGCCATCGCAATCAGGAGAAGAAGAAAAAAAGGTCCGGGTAGAGTAATCAAAAAGAACCCGCATCGTATCAATGAAGATATAACTGCCAAGCAAGTGCGTTTGGTGGGTGATAATGTGGAAATGGGAATATATCCCATTGAAGAAGCCTTGAAAAAGGCGGAAGAATTGGAATTGGATTTGGTGGAAATATCTCCGAAAGCGGATCCACCTGTGTGTAAAATAATGGACTACAGCAAGTTTTTGTATGAGTTGAAGAAGAAAGAAAAAGCTATTAAGCAGAAGACACACAAGGTGGTGGTGAAGGAAATCAGGTTTGGACCGCAAACGGATGAACACGATTATGAATTCAAGAAAAAATATGCCATCAAGTTTTTGCAGGAAGGGAATAAGGTGAAGGCTTATGTGTTTTTCAAAGGGCGTTCTATTATATACAAAGATCAGGGTCAATTGTTATTGTTGAGATTGGCTGAAGATTTGGAAGAATACGGAAAAGTGGAACAATTGCCCAAAATGGAAGGAAAGAAAATGATTATGATGATTGCGCCTTTGACAAAAAAGAAAAAATAAGAATAAATCCATAAATAAAGAAGTAAGGTTATGCCGAAAATCAAGACAAAATCCAGTGCCAAAAAGAGATTTAAGCTCACCGGCTCTGGAAAAATCAAAAGGAAACACGCTTACAAAAGTCATATTTTGACTAAAAAGAGTAAGAAGCGTAAATTGAGATTGACTCACTTTACATTGGTGAGTGATGCGGATAAAAAGAACGTATTGCAAATGTTGGGAAAAAAATAAGCAATACGAAAGGAAGGTTTTACAAGTTAACCATGGAACAGTGCTTTTATTAAGTTTCTCCTTGTGAGAACGCCTGTTACAAAAAACAAAAAATTATGCCAAGATCATTACATTCAGTAGCAAGAAGAAGGCGTCGTAAGAAAATCATGAAAATGGCCAAGGGCTATTTCGGCGCGAGAAGAACACAGTACACGGTGGCCAAAAATGCCGTGGAGAAAGGATTACTCTATGCTTATAGAGACAGAAAGCAAAAGAAAAGAAATTTCCGAAGGCTTTGGATTCAACGTATAAATGCGGCAGCCCGACAGCACGGGTTGAATTATTCGCAATTCATGGGCTTGATTCACAAAAACAATATTGAATTAAACAGAAAAGTTTTGGCCGATTTGGCCATGAATCATCCCGATGCCTTTGAAGCCATTGTAAAAAAAGTGAAAGCTTAAAAGTAAACGGGATTTATTCTTATAAAAAACGCCTCTCATTGCATTTTGAGAGGCGTTTTTTATTAATAAAATTAGAAACCCGGATAGAAGTTGAATCCTATTTTCCAACTTCTGTAGTTCTTTAGCGTCAACGGAGTGCTGATATAAGGTTGTAGAATGATTTGTCCGAAGAGATTGATGCGCAAAGAAAGCCCGGTGGAAGCCCAGAGTTGTCTTTCGTTGGGATTACCCGTGCGATAGAGGACCAATTTATCGCCTTTATCCCAAACCCAACCCGCATCAATAAACCAGCTTAAATCGGTGAAGAAAAAGCCGGATTTAATGGTGGCAAGACGTTCCGGTCCGGTGAATGGCAAACGTACCTCAAAATTGGAAACCAAAATTTTGTTTCCGTATAATTCATTCAAAGTCAGGTTTGTATTGGTAGTTTGAACGTATTCACTAAGGACCGAATAATTGTATCCGCGTATAAAATATTCATAGGTGATGAAAAAAGGATATAAAATATTGTTTTGCCCCGCATTTTTTCCAAAACGGTTTATATGCATAAGTCTGAATGCAAAGGTTAGAGGTTTAATATATTCATAGTGCCTGAAATCTAATGTTCCGGTATAAAAATTCAATGCGCCGAAATAGCGTTGTAGTCCGGTCCTGTATCGTGTGCCTTTCATGGGAGCCGTCATTCCGAAAATGCTGTTATCGCCCACAAAAGCACCGTTTACTTCACCCAGGTTGAATCCGGGAGGCGAAGGTTCTTTTTTGCGTTCAAAATGTATGGCATAAGGATAGACTGATTGAGTTACGGGGTCATAAGGATAGAAATAATTATAGCTATCAATCCTGTAGTAGTAGCGTGAGAAAGAAGCGCCACCTTCCAATCTTTGTGTTCGTGAGAAGGGGAACAGCCTGAATGCTCCGATTTTATCTTCAAACATGCGAAGAACATAAAGCTTGTTGACATAGTAATCATTTCCATCCACGTTGACAAATTCATATCCCTGGAAATAATTTACATAAGGTATATGTGAAAGATAGACACCGATTTGCCTGTTTTTTCCTTGATTAAAATAAAGCCCCATGGCGGCGAAGTCATATATTTCTCCATTGAGCGATAGAGCGGCCGAGAGGATGTTTTTACCCAGCATATCACTGAAAATCATATTGACTCCGCCTTGGAATCCGGTTCCGTAGATGGAAGTGGTCATTCCAAAGCCCATGTTGCTTATGAAATCCAATTTGAATTTGGGTTTGTATTTTTGTTCTTCTACGTTGAGTTGAATGGAATCGATTTTTAAACGTATAAGTGCATCGGTGAGACCGTATTTGGGGAATTTCCCCTTTTCAATGAGCGCAAAAGACTTATTCAAGTTAACAGCCGGAGGTAGAATAGCGGCTTCTCTATGCACATCCGTAGGATTTATTTCTTCCTGATGAAATGCTCCGGGAGATGCTTCCAAAATGGAGTAGGCATGATTATGAAAATAGTTGTAAATGATTTTTCCATTTACCGGATTGACGCAGATGGCGGGTGAAAATTTGGTGATGCCCGAAACGCCGGTGAAGTATTTAGTTAGTTGATAAATTTTCCCTGTGGTTAAATTATATTTGTAAATGTCTCTAAAACCTTCCCGGTCCGAGAGGAAATAGATATTCTCACCTGTGTTGTCAAAAACGGGATTGAGGTTGTCGGCGCCGGGGAAAATTCCGGGATAAGTTTTTTTTCTTGATTTAATATCCAGCAATCCAATGTGATAATGGGTGGGATATTCTTCTTTTTTGTAATAGTAATAATCCGTACTGAAAACGATTTTTTGTCCGTCGGGAGACCAAGCGGGAAGGATTTCGGCGTATGGGTCGTTGGTCAGTCTGATTACTTTTTTGTTTTGGATGTTATATAGGAATAGATCTGTATAACCGTCTTTTTGACCTACCAGTAGTATATTTTTCCCGTCGGGTGACCATTGCGGGTTACTAAAGGCTTGCAGGTCCTTTACTTTCCAAATTTTAGTGACTTTTCTTTTTTTGATATCTACAACGGCCAATTGATTTTTACCTTTTTTGAAAATGACAAAGACGAATTTTTTACTGTCAGGCGACCATGTTCCGGCACTTTCATAAGCGTCAATAGCATCAATATGATTATTAATGGTTTTGGAACCGATTATTTTTGTTTTGCCGGTTTTCAGGTCGGCCAGGTATAAGTCCAGTGAGATAACTTGTTTTTCGGAAAGGAAAACCATTTTGGTTCCGTCGGGTGAAATGCTGGGTGCAATATTGATTCGTCCGGCATTTTTTTCATTAAACAAGGTTTTTCCGATAGGGAGTGTGTCTCTACCCGGGAGGAATTTGGTATAATATTGTACATTGGCTTGTTTCCATCGTGTGAAAAATGTATCAATTGAGATACCCCAAAGGCTATCCATGGCTTTTTCGGGGCCTTGCATGAGGGTGGCATCATAAAATCTGACGATTTGGTCATCCCCGAAAGTAGCTCCGAAGAAAGCCCAGAAATTTTGTCCGTAGCGATAGGGGAAATATTTGGATTTATACATGTCTTTGTAGCGCGGGAAAAAATCGTTTAATACTGCATCGCGCATCCACATGGCTGTGTGGGCGTCTTCGCGTCCCAAAGAAAGATATTCGGCCATACCTTCAATCATCCAAAGTGGGATATTGGCTAAGTTTCTGAAGGAGAGATGATTGCTATTGCGGACATATCTATACTGGAAAGCATGAACCAATTCATGTCCTTGTACGTGTTTGGTTTGCCCGTAGGATTGACGTAAAGGCATCACCACTCTTGTTTTGAGGCCTTCGGTCACACCGCCTGTTCCTACACCTATTTGCCCGCTAATGGCTGTGGTTTGTTGAAAGTCTGCATGATCATTGTAAAGAATCACAGGAATTTTGTCTTTGACCGTATCCCTAAATAGAACA
>JALVDN010000054.1 GCA_027008965.1 Flavobacteriales bacterium
ATTATATTTGGGATCTTATCCCATCACACCCGCCACGGATATACTACAAGAATTATCCAAATACCGTATGTTGGATGTTATCGCTTTTCAAGCGGAAGATGAAATAGCGGGTGTGACATCGGCTATCGGTGCTTCTTTTGCCGGGAAATTAGCCATTACTACCACTTCAGGTCCCGGATTGGCGCTCAAAACCGAAGCCGTTGGTTTGGCTGTGATGATGGAGTTGCCATTGGTAGTGGTAGACGTTCAACGGGGTGGACCTTCCACGGGACTTCCCACCAAAACCGAACAAGCGGATTTGCTTCAAGCGCTTTTCGGAAGAAACGGAGAAAGTCCGGTGATTGTTTTGGCGGCTAAATCACCATCTGATGCCTTTGACATGGCCTTTATGGCTTCCAAATTGGCTTTGGAACATATGACTCCCGTAATTTTGTTAACAGACGGTTATATAGGTAACGGTTCTGAACCGTGGATGATCAAAAAACTGGCGGATTTGCCTGAAATTAAACACCGGATGTTGAAGGAGAAAAAAGAAGGATGGAAACCTTATAAACGTGATCCCGAAACCTTGGCGCGTGATTGGGTTGTACCGGGAACACCGGGTATGGAACATGTTTTGGGTGGATTGGAAAAAGATGAGGACGGACATATTTCATATGATCCCGAAAATCATCAAAAAATGGTTCAGTTACGTCAAGAAAAAGTGGAAAGGGTTAAAAACTACATTCCTCCTGTCAAAGCCGAATTTGATCAAGAAGGTGAACTACTTGTTGTAGGATGGGGAGGAACTTACGGCTCATTGAAAAATGCAGTGAAAGAAATGAAAACAAAGGGATATAAAGTCGGATTGGCACATTTTAATTATATCAACCCCCTTCCCAAAGGAGTGGAAAATGTGTTTTCCAAGTATAAAAAAATCATTGTGCCCGAATTGAATATGGGACAATTTGCCAATTATTTACGAATGAAATATCCTCAATTTACATATCACCAATTTAACAAGGTTCAAGGTTTGCCTTTCTATACAGGTGAACTTGTAGAGGCTTTTGAAAAACTTCTTAAAAACTAAATGACTATGGCAACAACACTTGTAAAATATACGTTTAAAGATTTCCAAAGTGATCAGGAAGTACGTTGGTGTCCGGGATGTGATGATTATGTCATCTTGAGATCCATCCAAAAGGCACTCCCATTGATGAATGTGCCAAAAGAAAAAATTGTTTTTGTTTCCGGAATCGGGTGTTCATCGCGCTTTCCCTATTACATGGCCAATTATGGCTTACATACCATTCACGGCCGTGCTCCTGCCATTGCCACCGGTATTAAATTAGCCAATCCGGATTTGAGTGTTTTTGTGATGACCGGTGACGGTGATGCCATGGCTATTGGAGGAAACCATTTTATCCATGCCATCAGGAGAAACATGGATTTAAACATTGTATTGTTTAATAATGAAATTTACGGTTTGACCAAAGGGCAGTTTTCACCTACCACACCCCTTGGATTAAAAACCAAAACTTCGCCTTATGGAAATACACAACCTCCCTTCACCCCCGGAGAGTTGACCTTGGGGGCCAATGGAAAGTTTTTTGCACGAGTAGCGGGAAATGATTCCAAAAATCAAGTAAATATTTATGTTCAAGCCCATGCCTTCAAAGGAACCGCTGTGGTGGAAGTGCTTCAAAATTGTGTGATATTCAATGACGGAGCCTATAAATTTTGGACGGATAAAGAAGTAAGGGACGAACATCAATTGTTTGTAGAACATGGTAAACCCATGATTTTCGGTAAAAATAAAGACAAAGGTTTGATTTTGGACGGATTGAAATTAAAAGCAGTTAAAATCGGAGAAAACGGAATCACCGAAAAAGACATTTTAGTACATGATGCACATAATCCTGATCCTACACTGCATTTGATGTTGATTAATTTGAGAAATCCTTTGGTGACCGGAATTATCCGTGAAGTGAGAGAAGAAACCCTCGAAGAAAGAGAGCAAAAAATAACCGACACGGTGAAAAAACAAAGCAATATCAAATCTTTTGACGATTTGATAAGTTGAATAAGCTAAATTTTAACTTATGAAAAGGCCGGAATTTTCCGGTCTTTTTTTATATTGCAAGCGATGAAAAAATTATTTTTTAATTGTAAATCCGGGCTACATTCATTTGACCCTCCCCTGGTGATGGGTATTGTCAATATGACCCCAGATTCCTTTTATGAGCAAAGTCGTACAGGGAACGATGATTTATTTAGGAAAGTGGAAAAAATGCTTTATGACGGAGCGGATATTATTGATATAGGCGGTTATTCTACACGTCCGGGAGCCAAAGATATTTCCTTAAACGAAGAATTGAAAAGAGTAATCCCCGCTATAGAGAAAATAAAAAATCATTTCCCTGAAGTACTGATTTCCATAGATGCATTCAGAAGCCAAGTGGCCGAAGAAGCCATTCAAGCGGGCGCTTGTATGGTCAATGATGTTTCGGGCGGACAAATGGATAACAAAATGTTTGAAACCGTAGCCCGATATCAAGTGCCTTATGTTTTGACGCATATTCAAGGTACTCCTGCCACCATGCAGGAAAATCCTCAATACGAGGATGTGGTTCTTGAAATCAACAGGTTTTTTGCAAAACGGATAAAAAAATTACACGCTTTAGGTGTGAATGATATTATCATAGACCCCGGATTCGGTTTCGGTAAAACTTTGGACCATAATTATGAGATTTTAAAAAAACTTGAATATTTTCATTGGAATGAAAAACCTTTATTAATTGGCATTTCCCGTAAATCCATGCTATATAAATTACTTCACGGAAAACCTGAAGAAATGCTCAACGCAACAACTGTGGTTCACACCATAGCATTGATGAAAAAAGCATCCATTTTAAGGGTGCATGACGTAAAAGAAGCCGTGGAGGCCATTAAAATTATTAAGCAGTTGGAAGAAGTCTAAAATTATTTTAATTCTTTTCCCGAAAAAACCAATGGCAAAATATTTTCCAATGAATCGGTTTTCCAAATAGGGCCAGTTTCTCCCGAGAAATAAATTTCAATTGGTTTGTTCTGTTTGGTTTCATATTCGGCAATAGCCTGGCGGCACGCACCACACGGAGGTACGGGTTGATCCACTTTTTTTGTTTCGGATTTGGCAGAAATATACATGGAAATAATTTCCTGTCCGGGATAATTGGATCCGGCAGACCAGATGGCCACTCTTTCGGCGCACATCCCCGATGGAAAAGCCGCATTCTCTTGATTGTTGCCGGTTACTATGATTCCGTTACCCAGCAATATAGCCGTACCTACTTTAAAATGGGAATAAGGCGCATACGCCGAATCCCTGGCCTTTTCTGCGGCCTTTTTGAGTTTTTGAATATTTTCGGGAAGTTCATCCGGCCGGTATTCTTCTATCCAAACCGGAATTTGAAATTTTTTCATCGCAATATTATTGTTTTTCTTTACTCGGAGCTTTGTCCAAAAAGAAAGTAAGCGAAAACCGCATGGTTCCGTCCAAAGGCGTTCTGATAGGAGAAGTGGAGAAAAGATATGATAAGTCTAAAATCACATAATTGTATTTAAATCCCGCTCCCACTGTGAGGTATTTTCGTTTTCCTTTGATCTCACTCTCATGGAAATAGCCTG
Organism: Flavobacteriales bacterium; assembly: GCA_027008965.1. Classification (GTDB taxonomy): domain Bacteria; phylum Bacteroidota; class Bacteroidia; order Flavobacteriales; family Flavobacteriaceae; genus JAADED01. The sequence goes on from JALVDN010000054.1 coordinate 3,649, forward strand.
CTCTTACATTGAATGCATCCATATAAGTGTATTCCAAGCCTGCACTCCATTGAAATTCCTTTAATTCTTCATTAAATCCACCGGGGGCATCCGAAAACGATTGAAAAATTCCTTGCACCCAACCCACATTATCGTCTTTTCCGGAGATAATTTGTCCGCTATTATCTCTCAAAGGTGGAGTAGGAACCAAAAGTTTGTTGGTTTCCAATTGAAAACGAATGACATTATATGCGTCGGTTTGATAGTCGAAACCTGCGGCTAGCTTGAGGTTGCTCGGAAGAAAATCACCGTCTCCGATGTTGTTATACTTGATTTTCGGACCCAAGTTCATCAGATTAAACGCCAAACGGTATTTACCCGTGGCTTCACCACCCAAATCAAAATCATTTGATTGGTAAAAACCCGATAAATCCACGGCAAAACTTTTGCCTGCTGTAGCATCGGATTGGGATGTCTCCAATTTCAAATCCGAAACAATAAATCGTAAGCTCACGGCCGAGCCGAAATGATCAGATAATTTCAAACCATAGGTTGCATCAATGGCAAATTCATTGGGGCTAACAGTACCGATATCGTTTCCGTTTATATCGGTCAAATTGATTTTTCCCAAACCGAAATATCTTAAACTCATGGAGAGTGTGCTACGATGGTTGAGTTTGGAATATCCCGACAAGTAAAGCAAATTGATATCATTTACGAGTTTACTCAAATAGGGGGTATAACTAACTCCAATACCGAAATCATGATCCATAAAAATATATTTGGACGGATTCCAAAATTGAGCATAGACATCCGGTGTGGTGGCCGCACCTTGGTCGCCCAAGCCGGCCGCTCTTGCATCGGGAGATATCAATAAAAAAGGAACGGCGGTGGTTATAACCCTGGTATCGGCATTTTGTGCTTTGCCTAGGATCATCATCAAGCCGGCCAACAATGTCACAATATTTCTTAACCTCATAGTTTTAGTCTTAGCGTTACAAATATAAGTTTTTATCATAGTTTCACAAGTTTTTCCCATTTTTTGAGTGTTTTTCCGTCGGAGGTACGCACTGATATTTTGTAAAAATAAACGCCTTTTCCGATTTTGTTTCCAAAATCATCCCTTCCGTTCCAATGTATATCCCTTGATGTAAATCCTTCATTTATAATGGTTTGATAAGTATGCCAAACCATTTTTCCACTAACGGAATAAACTTCAACCTGCACTTCAAGCGGTTCAAAAGGACGATTGTGTGTAAACCAAAATTCGGTATAATCAATGAACGGATTGGGATAGTTCAAAACTTTCTCCAAAGTAAGTTCGTTTTTCTCTACAACTTTAAAAGATAGTTCGGCTTCGCCTTTATTGTTATGCACATCCCAGGCTGTCAATTTGAGCGTATGCAATCCGGGGTCCAAATCAAAGAGTTTGTATTTGATTTTACCTTTTTTGTAAGTGTTTTCTTCTGTTTCATAATAATCATTTAGTTTGAATGTGAGTTGCGGATCATCATCAATTACGGCAATAATATCGTGGCCTACACCCCCAACGGTATTGATACCGCTATCGTCTTCCAATTTAACCAACAAAAACGGGTTGGTATCCGTGATGCCACCGTCGGCAAAATTGTAGTCGTTCATATAAAGGAAAATATTGGGAGGCGTATTATCTGCCGTATAATTAGAAGCTAAACCTCCAATCACTATATTGGTGTCCACACCTTTTAAAATGTTTTCTTCTTCTTTGGCATATAAACTTATTTTTCCTCTTCCATACGCCGGCTTAATATCTTTCGGTACGATGAACTCAAATGAGAAAGTGCCGTTGTTCACCCGGCTTTGTCCTCTGAAAATGGCCGGACCCAATTTGGTGAAAACCGTATCCTGTCCGGGAACATGATCATTGTTTAGTGTCCGGGTTTCTATCTTTTTATCAAAAATGACAGGATGAACCGTGCCGTTAAAACCCGAGAGCAAATTTCCGTTACCGTCTTGAACCTCGCCTTCAATACGCACCAGTTCAAGCGCACGAATAGTATCTTGACTTTGCGAATGAATTTGGGTTATCACAATCTCTGGTTCAGGAAAATGCAGTGGCATGGCCGGATCGCCCAATAGGGATATTTTTTTATTGAGGGATGAATAAACGTTTTTGGTTTCCAACAATGCCTCGCCGGGTGTCCGGAAATGGGTAAACGAGCCGGTTTCGGTCCCAAATAGATATTTGTAGTAAACTTTATTGAAAAACATGGCGGCGGAGGCACTGATTTCTCTTGTGGTGGTGAGCAATTGAACGGCTCCGCCCAATTTGTTTTTAATGAGAATCTCGGCACCCGATACCAATTCCGGGTTGTCAAAACGTCCGAACTCGCAAGTGACGGTGGAAACAAACGGAAGTTTATCAATATTCCTCAACGAACGGATCTCGGGGAGATTGAAAATACGTTCATGTGTCCAACCGTATTCATTTCCGTGTCCGATAAAATTGAGAATCAACATACCTTTTTCAAAAGCATTGAGCAAGTCCCGTTTGGCATCGGGATAGCGGTATCCTCCGGCAGATGAAACCTGCGGATAGGCATCCAAATATATTTTGTTTAGATTGACAAAAGGGTGGTGTGTTTCAATATCCCGGGCGATTTCCAAAGTGCTCCACAATAAACCCAATTCCCATGCACTGGACGGTCGGTCGGCATCATCGGCCAAAAGGGTCACCGTATTGTGCCAGTTTCCGTAAGTGGAAGGGTTGTAATAATGCAATAATTTGTCAGTGATAACGCCGGCTTCTTCTTCATCTTTCACCGGTATTCTACCAATGGTCATGTCCGGAAGTCCCCAACTGCTTTCCAAATGTCCTTCGTTCAAATCGGTCATGACAAAAAAATCATCTGTCACAAAAGAAGATACTAACGAAAAACTCTGTTGGCTTTGATAGGAAGGTATAACATTGGTGTTTTCATCCTCGTCAAACATCAAATTTTTGAAATCCCATGACGTGTCACCCAATAAGGTTACGTACTTCAATTGTTGTCCGGATTCAAAATAAACATATCTCAAATAATTCCGGATAGGAGCAATATCTTGTGTTCCGTTGCCGAATTCCAAATAAATTTCTTCCAACGGGGCAAAAAATGCATGTAATCCACGTTCTTGATGAAAAGCCACATACCGCTCGGCTTGTGAACGGAATCTTTCGGGAGCAATGATGATATAGTCGGGAGGTGTATAACTCCCCGAAGCATAAAAAGTATCCCAACGTAAATCCATATTTTTTACACGGGGATTTCCGGGCTTTACGGGTTCCAAAAATTCATCCGTGACGGTTACATATTTTCCTTCTGTCATTCCGGCCGCCTTGAAAGAAAAGCTATTTCCCGAAGCAGGTAAATAAGTAGCCTCAAACGGATTGGTCACATCCCAAATTTCATCCAGTTGGCCGGTGCCGGAAAGTTGATATTCCACCACACCACTTGTATTTTGCTGGGCCGGATGCGAAAAAACAAAACTTTTTCCGCCCACGCTCAATGAGCAATAAGCATCCACCGAGATATAATCCAAAAAAACCTTGGCGGCGGGATAACCGTTGTCATTATAAACCATGCTGATGTTGATTTTGTCGCCCGTAACCGCTATACTGTCGGTTAAAACGGTTTTCACGGCATGAATGCCATTGGCTTGTAAAATGGGGAACAAAGCGGGCAAATTGTAGGTGCCCATAGTCTGATTGTTCACCTTAATTGTTACGTTTGAAACGGCGGGATTATCCGTAGCCAACTTGAATGTGACCTTTATTTTTTTTGAAGCGATACGATTTCTGAAATGCATTTCAAAATGACGCGTGGCTTGGCCGTAGTTGAAATTATTACCATACCATTCCCTCCCCAGTTTCACAATATTCACACTATCCTTTTCGTAGTAGCGATGTGCCAGATATTCCGTAAAGGAAACCACAGGCGTTCCGGATGGCTCGGTGTATGCTTGCATTCTTTTCCCCGGCGAATTTCCTATTTTCAGATAATAATACTTTTTATCCGAGTAGATATTGTTATGCGTTTGATATTCGGGATTCCATTCACGACCTGTTCCATAGAACAAAACATAATCCCCCGCATCAAAGGACCCGTCGTTTTCGCCGTGCACCTGAATGGCCAGTTCTGCCAACTCTTGGGGCATACCACTATCGTTAGCCAGCGGAAGCATTTGCCCGCCCCAACCGTAAATACTGATATTTCGCGGATCAATTTGACTTGTATTCACCCCCAACGACTCCAAAAATGTTTTGTCCAATTTATACACTCCCGTTTGTCCAATCTCAAACCGGTACCACTTTCCGTCACTCAAAGGCGAGTGGGTGAGTGCTGCACGGTTCATCCTGTTACCAACCTGCCTTCCTTCTTTCCACCCGATTTCAAAAGCATCCAGCTTATAATATCTTCCATCCTTGCGGATAATAGCATTCACCTTCATCAAAGTTCCCTTCTTACGACGCCCCGACAAAGGAAAAACTTGCGCCGAAAAACGCTCCGGAACACTGCTCAAACGTAATGCCTTCACCATGTAATGGGGTAGGGGTGAATAGGAAACCGCCTTAAACTTAACCGAAGAAACATCCGCAAGAGTTCCCTCAAATTGCTTTATATAGAAAACCATCCCATCCTCAAAAACATATTTGTCATCATCAAAAAGCGCGTGAAACAAAGGATTGAACTTTTTAGACTTCTCTTGCGGTGGAATTTTCCAACGTATTGAAATATAATGCGTTGATTGTGCATAAAAAATGGACAAAACCAAGAAAGACGCTATGGACAAAAAGAATTTTCGGTTCATCTTCAAAAACTAAACGCACAACAACTAAAAAAACGCTTCTACTACGATTTTATTTTGTTTTTACGAAAATAAACATAATAAAAAAATTTTATTTGAACGGATAATTTTTTGGGCGCCTTTTGGCGTGCTCCGTTTAAATCTTGCTCTGCTCAAAGCATTTTTGTAAGTTGCCGTGCGGGGTCTCCTCGTCAGGCTCGGAGCCTCCTCCGGCAAACAAAAATGAGCTTTTCGCCTTCGCAAGGATAACACTCCTATCCCCCTACATTCCAAACGTCCGTTTTGGTGTGTGAGTGAAATTGTGGTTGCGCTATTGATTTTATTGGTTATTTGGTGGGTTTGATGAAAAAGTGCGAAACATTTCGAAACGTCCCATATAGCGTAATTTGCCGTATTTTTACCGTAACAAAAGGTGCCGGATAGCGCACTTTTAGCGTAACAAAGCTCCCCCATAGCGTATTTTACCGCTCTTTTAGTGTTTATTGGCCTTTTAGCGCCTTTTAAACGCCCTTGAAAAACCTCCTAAACACCCCTTTTGCGCACCAAACCGCAAATAGGCCTATTTAACATAATATTGGAATGGGTGGACAAAAAAACACCTATTGGGTGGACAAATGGGTGGACAAAACGGAATGAAGTATTTTAACATTTTTTAATAAAAATAGTAATTCAACCCGCCGATGGTGGCATCCGGGCCGGTTATGCGCCAAAAAGAGCCGAAAGGCCGGTTTTGGATGTTAGCTATAAGAAAAATTTATAATACGTCCGGTTTCGAGCGGAGGGTTGATAGTATTAAATGAACTTATAAGTTAAGCGGTGGAGGGGTATATTATATATATAATGTATAACCTATTAATATATAACCTGTGGATGTATTGGTTAAAGTTTGATGTCTTTGTTGAAACGTTTATGAAGTTGCAACATTACGAACACGAAAAATATGAGTGAAATAATAAAGAACACCAAGCCAAGCCAGATAAAAAATGTAGCATTATACCATTTGGCTATTTGAATAGTAAAACTAATAAGAAAAGATACAAAGGAAAAACCAATGGCATAACTGATCAACTTGGAAAGCGACTTGTATTTTCTGATTTGAATACGAACCAAATATAGTTCCCTTTCTTCAAAGATGGTTAGCTTCTTTGTGAGCTTTTGCCTATTCAATAAATGTTTTAGTTTATCCACTTTGTCGGCCATAAATGCATAAACAACAGTGTATAAAGTAGCCGATATGCCAAGGAACGCCAACGAAACCGACACAATGATATTGAGCATATTTATAAAATCAGCTTTGGCCATAGCTGGACGTATAGTTTTTTAAGACCGGTTCCAATTTACTTGCAATATAATCAATATTGTAAATATCTTGTGATAGGTCTATTTCTGTTGTAAAGTTAAATATTTCTTCAATAGTTCTATCTTCCAGTGTATCTTCAATTTTGATTTGTTTTTTTCCGTATTCAACTTTGATTTTACGTTTATCGTATTCATCAAAACCAATATTTTCATCAAGAAACTTTTCCAGCTGTTCGGGTTGTATGTTTTGCAGTTTGAATTTGCTTACCTTTTTTAAATTACCAAACAAAAAATGTTCTTTTGGAAAATATTGCGTAATGCTTTCATCATCTTCATTGTATTCAAAAGAAATATTCAGTATGGGTATAACGCCCATTCGTTTAATTTCGTTGACGATGCTTTTGGGTTTGATATGTTTCGGATAAATATTGAACGTGTTTTTCAAAATCAGTTTGGTTACCCTTAAAATAAGCTGTGTTTCTTTGTCCGGATCCACATATACTACAATGACCCATTTAAGTTTTTCGTTGTATTCACCATATATGTATGGATAGATAAGAAAGAAAAATTTATCGCTGCCCACCTTGTCTTCCGGTGCAAGTGGTTTTTCTTGACCGTCTTTGGTTTTGATGATGCGGTCTGTTTGCCCGTAGGTATGCGCTTTGGCCTTGACAATGATTGCATAGTCTTCATTGGTTTCACCGGACAGATTTACACGGTGTGTTTCCACTGCAACAATTTCGGTTTCAATATTTTTGTTGCGTTTGGCTCTTCGGATGGGTTTAAAATTTTGTACTTTCTTTTCAATGTAGGCAAGCGCTTCTTCCTGTTTATAGCCGAAATTACTATCAGGAATTTGACTTTGGTTTTCCTTTTCTTTTGTTTCTTCATCGGAAACAAAAAGCGGGATGCTAATAGTTTTTGTTGTGTCACTCATAGCTATATAGTTTTTAGATGTTTACTAAACCAACCGGATAAGCCCCACTATCAGAGCCAGCCCGGTGATGTCGGATTTGGGCACTTCGAACGGGTCGTATTCTGGATTATCCGACACCATTTTGAGTGTGTCGGGCTTTTGACCCGGTTTGATGCGTTTGATCATCATTCCTTGTTCGCGGGTGGCAATCAGGTGCGGGCGATTCCACTGCACAAAAGATTTATCCGAAATGATGCGTGCGGCTATCACATCACCGGGCAAAAAGGTGGGTATCATACTTTCGCCGGCCACTTCTATGAGAAAATCCGGCTTGGCCAGGCGGAATTTGGGTATTTTGAAATAGGCCTTGATGTCTTTGGGCTCAATAGCAAATTGTTCGTTGCCAAAGCCCGCCGCCGCAGGCCATTCCACCAGCGGAACCGCATCACCGGTTCCATCCTGTTGCACAGCCGGCACCGGTTCGGGCCTGTCCGGAACAGGGCCACCCCGCAACATCTCACCCTTGCCCGTTAACAGCCATTCGGGATTATATTGTTGAAAATTATCAACTATTTTTATTAGCCATTTACTTTGAATGTCAGTTCCTTTATTTAGAGCTCTACTTAAAACACCTTTGCTTGCACCAATTAAACGCTCTAATTCTGTGATAGTTATATTTTCTCTTTTCGTAAGCTCCTTTATTCTATTTAATAAGGATTTTGTTGGTTGATATTTTTCATCTAAAATTTGCATAGTTGAAAATTATCATCTATATTTGTATTCAAATTACCGATGCTATGAACAAATATATAGAAAAAAAGCCGTTTGATGAGAAAGATTTACGGCTTTTGCGCGGAAACATCATTCACATAGCCAAGAAAAATCGAGTTTCCCGCGAATATGTTAGCAAGATTGTCAACGGTAAAGTCCCTGTGCGCACACATAAGGCGAAAGCAATTTACAGAGATGCCAAAAGGTTTTTAAACAACCTAAAAGAATTTGCCGGATGAAAAAGAAAGAACTTATACCCACCGGTAATGCGGCGGATAATGTGCATATCATTCGCATTCATCCGCGTTTGGTCATTTTGAAAAGCTTGGGCGGTTTTACGGCCGGTATGGAAGACAAAGCCGCCCGGGTGGACGAGGAACTCAATGAGTTTATGCTCAAACGCCGGCTGATCATTATGCCCGGCCACGACGGACGCCTGCGTTTTGTGTCGGCTGCCGTGCTAACAGAGGAAAATCCTTTCAAACAATGAGGTCAAGCGCCAAACATAAAGCGCAAGATTTCGGATATTTTGGAAAGCGCATCCAAAATGCCGCCCACCCGTTCGGGCATGGTTTTTTGGAGTGCCCGCACCTGGTTTTCCAGTTTAGCCAATTCCATTTCCAGGATTTTTTGTTTGGCACGAAACCCGCCGTTGCGGGCCAATTGAACCGCCCGCCAAAGCAGGACAAAGTCGTAGTGATACATGGAAATGCCCAGATGACTGATCAGTTGAAGGTCTTCGAACATGCGGAACATGGCATTGATCACATCATCGGGCACGTCCGGGAGCACTTGGCGAACCTGCTCACGCTCCACACTGAAAAACTGATCCACAGGATAGTTTTCGACCAACCAAAAAAGGAGTTTGTCTTGATTTTCGGGACTAAATGCTTGGGTTCGTGTTGTCATGATGATGAGTATTGCGTTGCCAATCAAAGATATAAAAAAATAGCCGACGCATGACCGCTCCCTATACATATCACAACGGCCAACCGGCCCTGGCCGTCCGCCCGGTGGTGGAGGCAGGCATAGCCAGCTTGGATGCCATTCATAAAATGCGTTACCGCAAGGGAGCTAAGTTACTTAGACGTGGCAGTCGCACCAATCCCGCCCTGTTGGATTGGAATAGTTTACCTGATAAATTCCGGGCCAAGGTGGAGGTGGTGTTCGGGCCGTTTCCGGCTGAACCGCTGTGGCACCTGCAACAGGCCTATGACCTGGCGCCCGGATGCGACCGCCCGCACCCCCAACAGGCGCTTATCCGCGCCCTGCAAGCGGTGCAGCAACTGCGCAGCGATGGCAAAAGCTGGGATTTCATCCTGCAAGCCCTGCCGGGCCTGCCGGTGGAAGGCCTGCCCCGGAGCGTGCGCCGGCTCCGCGAACTGCTGCGCCGTTTTGAACAAATGGGTTGCCGGGCCCTGCAATCGGGCAAGCAAGGCAACCAGAACAGGCGCAAAATCACGCCGGTTACCAGCCGGTTGCTGTTGAACCTGTATGTGATGAACATCAAGCCCAACCCCGACCAACTGCACCGGATGTATGAGGAATTTCGTGCCGGTGCATTGGAAGTGGTGGACAGGCAAACGGGCGAGTGGTTTGACCCGTCGTGGCCCGATTTTCCGGCCCTTTCCAAGGTGAGCGTATGGCGCGAGGTGCGCAAACCGGTATGGGCGCCGGTGATAGCCCGCCTGCGCGACGGTGCCTATACCTACCGCCTGGGTATGCGACCGCATCATCACCGGTCGCGTCCCAAACTGGCATTGTCCAAGATTACAATGGACGACCGGGATATATCACACACCCTGCTATCCGACGGCACCCGCGTAAAGGCCTACTACGTGTTTGACGAATACAGCCAATGTATCATAGCCAAGGCCTATTCCAAAACCAAGGATACGGCCCTGGTGCAAGAAGTGATGCGCGATTTGTGGCGCTTTTTGCGCACCCACAATGTGGGCATACCGCGCGAGGTGAACCTGGAAAACCACTTGATGCGGCAGTTTGAAGATGCTTTGCACCGGATATTCCCGCTGGTGCATTGGTCGTTGCCGCAAAATCCGCAGGAAAAATGGGCCGAAACGGGCATACGGCTCAAAAAATACGGCCCCGAAAAGCTCAACCACCCGGGCGTGGGGCGTTTTTATGCCAGCCGGCCCGAAAACCGTCCCAACCGCACCAAAATACACGACGAGCACAACGATACCTACAAATACCGCACGGCAAGCTACGAGGCCATTGTAGCCGGCGACTTGGCGGATATTGAAGACTGGAACAACAGCCCGCATCCGCTTTTCAAGGGCAAAACCCGCTGGGAAGTGCTTATGGAAAGCTTGCCTGCCAACCTGCCGGAAATCAACACGCAGGTCTATGCGCGTGCCTTTGGCCACAGCCGTTCCACATCCATCCGCCGCAACGACTACATCCGGCTGATGAACCAATACTGGTGGATTAGCGGGCCGGAGGTGCTGGAACGCCTGGCACCCAACAACTACAAGGTGCAGGCCTACTGGCTTGAAGAACCGGACGGACGGGTGGAAGCGGTGTATTTGTATCAGGACGACCGCTATGTGGACACCGCTGTTCCGGTGCAACGCTACAACACGGCCCGGGCCGAATGGACCGACACCGACCGGGCCAATTATGAACTGCAAGCCAAGCGCGCCGCCCGTTTTGACAAGTATGTGAAGGATTTGGCGGCAATGTTTGGCCGTATTGAAACCTGGAAAAAACAGGAAAGCAGACTGCCTGAACCGGACATTGTTCCGCCGGCGGATGAGGATACAGGAAAAAACCAGTCGCCCACGACCGGTTGGGATTTCCAGTCCGAAGACTGGGCCCGCCGTGCCGTGGACGACATCTAAATAAGTATCATTATGAATAACAAATTTAAGCAAAAAATCGCAGAAGCCATCCTACGGGATGCACAAAACTATCCCAGTGCGTCCAAGCACGCCAAAGCACTGGGTATCAATGCCGCCCAATTGAGCCGTATCAAGCGCGGCGATTTGGAGCGGGTATTGTCGGATGCCAAATGGATCAACATTGCCCGGCGATTGGGTGTGGAACCCGGTGAGGGTTCCAGCTGGAAGATAGCCCGCACGCCGGTGTTTGACTACATCACCGAGCAGTTGGCCTTTTGCCAGCGCTACCACGTGTCGGCGGTGCTGGTGGATGTGCCGGATATTGGCAAAACCTTCACGGCCAAGCACTATGTGCGCACCCATCCCAATGCGGTTTACATCGACGGCAGTTTGCACAAACGCAAGCAACAGCTTATCCGGGCCATTGCACGGGAGTTTGGCGTGGAGCATACGGGCCGTTATGTGGACGTTTTTGCGGATTTGACCTGGTATTTGCGCAGTTTGGACAATCCGCTGGTGATCATTGATGAGGCCGGCGATTTGGATTATGCGGCCTTTTTGGAGCTCAAAGCCCTGTGGAACGCCACCGAAGGCGCCGCGGCTTACTACCTGATGGGAGCCGATGGTTTGAAAGTGAAGATTGAAAAAGGGCGTGAACGCAAAAAAGTGGGCTATGCCGAAATATTCAGCCGTTTTGGCGACGGATTCAAGCGTATTTCGCCCGAAACCGAACGCGAACGCCGGCAATTCAAACGCATGTTGATGAATATGGTGGCCCGTGCCAACGGGCTCAACGAACCCGAAACCAAACTATATGCCCGCACCGGTGGAAGCCTTCGGCGGGTGTATATCGAATACCAAAAACGTCATGAAAGCCATTAAGAAAGACATTCAACGCATTGCCACCGATGTGAGGTGGGAGTATTTGGGCTATTTGGCAGGGGGAAGCGACTGGAAGTTGCAAATGCTTGCCTTGGATCCGGCCATGCACGCGTGGATCAGCCGGCAAATGCGCCGGCTTGGACGTGAGGCCATGGCCCAAATAGAACGTGCCGCTCCGGTGCGCTGTGAGCGGGCGATACACATTGTGGAACGCAACTATTACCGGATGATGGACTATTGGCCGCGCGGCATCATTGCCGCCGCCGAACGCCGTGCCAAACGGGCAAGGCGCATCACCGGTGCACCCGTAACCATGTTAAACTAAAAGAAAATGACCGTGGAAAGCGCTATCAATTGGGCAAATAAACCTGTGGCAGAGGTAAAATGGCAAATAAAACTGCTACGCGGCATTTTGAAACATCATCCCGATTTGGATAAGGACGCCAGGCGTTTGTTCGGGGTTCAACTGAAAAACCTTCA
>JALVDN010000055.1 GCA_027008965.1 Flavobacteriales bacterium
AGGAGCCCGAAGCATTTACATTGGCCTTAAAAAAAGCCGATGAAATAGGCGCCGAAATCATTTTGGCCACTGACCCCGATGCCGACCGGATTGCCGTAGCCGTGAGGAATTCGGACGGAAAAATGGTTTTGCTCAATGGGAATCAAACCATGGCGGTGATGGATAAATTTCTAATTGAAAAAAGAAAACAAAGGCAAGGGTTGAATGGAAACGAATTTATTGCTTCCACCATCGTTTCCACTGATTTGATTTTGGAATTGGGGAAAAAAGAAAAGGTGGAGGTGAAAAGAAGTTTAACAGGCTTTAAATGGATAGCCAAACTCATCCGGGATTATGAAGGGAAATTGGAATTTATAGGCGGAGGAGAAGAAAGTTTTGGTTATATGGTGGGCGATTTTGTGCGCGATAAGGATAGTATCACTTCCGGCCTTTTAGCTGCGGAAATTGCTTCTGAAATGAAAGAAAAAGGAAGCTCGTTTTTTGATTATTTATTGGATATTTATTTGGAACACGGTTTATATATAGAAGATTTGTTGGCTTTGGTTAAGAAAGGTTTGGATGGCAAGCGGGAAATCGATGAAATGATGCGTCGTTTCCGGTCGGAACCTCCTGCTTTTATTGATGGAGAAAAAGTTGTGGTGATGGAAGATTATCTCTCTTCGGAAATCAAAAATTTGGAAACGGGGGAAACAAAACAAATAGAGGAAATTCCCACTTCCAATGTGCTTATCTTTTATACGGAGAAAGGAACCAAAGTGGCGCTACGTCCCAGTGGTACCGAGCCGAAAATAAAATTCTATTTCAGTGTTCAAGCAAAGATGAATGATAAAACAGAGTATGAGCCATTAAAAAACAAACTGAAAAATAAAATCAAAAGAATAATAAACGAATTGGGGGTCAAATAGTATGAGTCAAAACCACCTGAAAAGAATTGCGCGCTACGCCAAGCCCTACAAAAAGCATGTTGCCATCAATGTGATAAGCAATATCCTGTATTCTTTTTTCGGGATGTTGACCTTCTTGGTGCTATATCCCATGCTCAATATTTTATTTAAGGTAGAAGCTCCTCAAGTGAAAGCCAAACCCGTTTGGGAAGGAATTGGTAGTTTGAAAAAATATCTTGAAGACTGGATGGCTTGGCAATGGTCGGAATATGTTTCAACCCACACATCTCAAGAAGCATTGGCGGTAGTTATAGGTTTGGTCTTAGCTATCGTATTTTTAAAAAATCTCTTTGGATATTTGGCTATGGTTTATGCCACTATATTGAGAAACGGAATATTGAAAGATATCCGGGCTCAACTTTATGCTAAAATTTTACGTTTACCATTGGAATATTTTACGGACAAAAGAAAAGGTGACACCATTGCGCGCATCACTTCGGACGTATATGAAGTACAGATGACTTCCATGACCTTATTGGAAATGATGGTGCGCGATCCGATGTCCATTCTTTTTACGGTGATAGCCATGTGGATGCTCAATGCCAAACTGACTGTTTTCATATTTGTTTTTGTCCCTTTGGCCGGATTGATAATTTCTTTTATCGGGAAAAAACTAAAGCAAGATTCTTTGGAAGTCCAACAAGTCAATTCCCGTTTTCTTAGTCACGTGGAAGAATCACTCAGCGGAATAAAAGTCATCAAAGCATTTAATGCCGAAAATCTGTTTACCCGGAAATTTATTTCCATCATCACACAAATGTTTCGCAAAACCAACCGGATGGTCAACCGTCAAAATTTGGCTTCACCCTTGAGTGAAGTTTTAGGTGTGGCCGTCATTGCGGGTATCATTGCCTATGGGGGCCATTTGGTTTTGGTTGAAAAATCTCTTTCCGCTTCGGTTTTTGTCACCTTTGTGGCCTTGGCATACAATGTTTTGACGCCTGCCAAAAACATTGCCAAAGCCGGTTATGCCGTACGTCGTGGGATGGCCTCGGCACAAAGGGTTTTTGCCATCATGGATGCCGATGAAAAAATCAAAGATAAACCCCATGCTGTTTCCAAAAAATCTTTTGAAAAAGAAATCGCTTTAGAACATGTACATTTCAAATATGAAGCCGATGAGGTTTTAAAAGACGTAAGTTTTAACATTCCGAAGGGTTCGATGGTGGCCTTGGTAGGGCAATCGGGTAGTGGAAAAACCACCATAGCACATTTATTGATGCGTTTTTATGATGTTAGCTCGGGTGCCATTAAGATTGACGGAACGGATATTCGTGATATTAAACTGAAAGATTTACGCAACTTGATGGCCATTGTCACACAAGAAAGTATTTTGTTCAACGATACAGTTCGCAATAACATAGCCATAGGAAAACCCGGAGCCACGGAAGAAGAAATCATTCAAGCCGCCAAAGTGGCCAATGCCCACGAGTTTATCATGGAATTACCCCAAGGATATGATACAAACATCGGCGATAGTGGTAATAAACTTTCCGGCGGACAAAAACAACGCATCAATATAGCCCGGGCGGTTTTGAAAAATCCGCCGATTATGATTTTGGACGAAGCCACCAGTGCATTGGATACCGAATCCGAACGATTGGTGCAAGAAGCACTCGACAGACTTATGCAAAATCATACATCCATCGTTATTGCCCATCGCCTTTCCACCATTAAAAATGCCGATAAAATTGTGGTTATGGAAAAAGGCCGGGTAAAAGAATTCGGTTCCCACCGGGAACTTATGCAACAAAAAGGCATCTACTACAAATTGGTGATGCTTCAGTCTTTTTTGGAGTAAGCCCTCACTCCAACATCCCTTTCCCCTTATAATACTTGTGAATCAAAATGGAGTAGATCAGCAAACTCAATGCAATTCCTATGACCCACCATTGCAGGTTGTATTCTTTCAAGGGGTGGAAACCGGTTTCAAAAACCGAAATGCCGGAATGATAGGCCGTAGGATGAATCAAATAAGGATAAGAGATAATCATCAAACCGATCCAAAAATAGATAAACAAGTTGGTGGCCAATAAAAAACCTTTGTTGTCTTTTTGATATGTTCTTATCAAAACCAGAGCACTCAACGAACTAAGCATCAGAACGGGAAAAATGAATAATACGGGATATACATAAAAATTGCGATACATATCGGTGTGTACAAAATACATGACCGCAACCAAAAGAATCAAAACAACCATTCCAATCCAAGCCAATTTCTTGATTTTAAACTTCAATTTACGTCCCAAAGCACCGGAAGCTTTATGTACAATCCAACCCAATCCTTGCAATAAAATGACAATGTAAAAGAAAACGATAAAAATCATTGTGAACCAATCTAAAAAACCGGGCCTTCGGGTGAGTGGTGAAAATTTTTCAGACCACAGGGGCATATCTTCAACAATTCCTCCCCTGATAAGCAAAGCTATAATCAAACCCAAAAGACCTACCAATACAAAATTGGCTAAACCGTATAAAACATCAAGATATTTTCTAAATCCTTTATCAAAAAGCGCATAAATCAAATTCTGCAATAAAATATTCAACACAAAAACAAAAATAAAAACATAAATAAGACCTTTTAAATGATTGTAAACCGTTTGAAAAAATTCCGGAAAAATCAAATAACTCAAAACGGCAAAGGCGATGAGCCAAACTTCATTGGCATCCCAAATAGAACGGATGGATTTTAAAACTTTCTTTTTTTCTTCATCATTTTCCGTAAAAAACAAATACACCATACCACCGCCCAGTTCATAGCCGTCCAAGAGAATATAAACGCCCAGTAAAACCCCTAAAATAATAAACCAAACGGTTTCCATAAGCCTCAATAAGATTTAATAATCTGAACTAAATTTTCAGCAGGCACAACGCCTGATTGACGCCAAACTTGTTCACCGTCTTTGAATAAAATCAACGTGGGGACACCACGGATTTGAAATTTGGTAGCTAATGACGGATTTTTGTCCGTGTCGATTTTAATAATTTTTATCTCATCTCCCAACATATCTTTTACTTGTTTTAAGATAGGTTTCAACATTTTACAAGGCGCACACCATTCAGCAGAGAAATCTACCAAAACCTTAGGGTGCGACTTGGTAAGTTCATCAAATGAAGCCATATTTTCTGTTCTTTCAAACCCAAAAATAATCCTTAATTTAGTAAACGCCAAACACATTTGAAGGAATGAAAAAATTTATAGGAAAACTCATATTGAAAATCTTCGGTTGGAAACTCAATGTTCCGCAAAAATTTCGCATTGAAAAAGGAGTGATGGTGGGTGCGCCGCACACTTCCAATTGGGATGCCCTTTTTTCATTGGCAGGGATGTGGGCTTCGGGTTTTCGACCCAAATTTTTTATCAAAAAAGAATGGATTGACAAGCCCGTAATAGGTCCTATTCTCAAATGGCTCGGCGGAATTCCTGTGGATAGAAAAAAACGCAACAACCTGGTGGAATATTCGGTTCAACTTTTAAAAAACACCGACAAACTCATGCTCTTGGTCCCCGCCGAAGGCACCCGTTCGCGCGTTGAAAAATGGAAAAAAGGTTTTTATTACATAGCCCTTCAAGCCGGCGTTCCCGTGGTTTTGGCCTATTTGGACTACCGGAAAAAAGAAGCCGGGGTGGGCAACGTGATAAAACTCACCGGAAACTTCCATGATGACATGCTCAAGATTGAAAATTTCTACAAAAACATTCATGCCAAATACCCCGAAAAATACAATCCCCGTATTTTTCTCAGAGATGAAACATACTGATTTTTCAGGGCGCCTTAAGGCGTGCTCCGTTTAAATCTTTTTCGGCTCAGCCTGCGGATGTAACGTTGGCCTGCGGGGTCTCCCGGCATTCGCCGGCGA
>JALVDN010000056.1 GCA_027008965.1 Flavobacteriales bacterium
TATTTGCAAACCTAAATTCAAATGAATCATGAAAAAAGGCATACATCCGGAGAATTATCGCGTGGTAGCGTTTAAAGATATGTCCAACGGTGACATTTTTCTTATGCGTTCAACTGTAGAAACTAAAGAAACCATTGAAGTGGACGGTGTGGAATATCCATTGGCTAAAGTGGAAATTTCACGCACATCCCACCCCTATTATACCGGGAAAATGAAATTGGTAGATTCCGCAGGACGAATTGACAAGTTTATGAAAAAATACGCCAAGTATCAGAAAAAATAAAGGTTATATCAATACATTTTTACCAAAAAACCCCGCCGCCGGCGGGGTTTTGTTTTGGTTCATTTCAAACAAGGTTCGGACAAACAATTACAAACTTGAAGCATAAATAATCATGTCAATCAATTTGGAAGCATAACCGTATTCATTATCATACCAAGTGATGATTTTAAAGAAAGTGTCGTTCAAAGCGATTCCTGCATTCACGTCCAAATTGGAAGTATGTGTTTCCGAAACAAAATCTTGAGAAACCACTTCATCTTCCACCACTTGAAGTACACCTTTCATTTCACCTGCGGCGGCTTCTTTCATTTTTTCAACAATTTCTTCATAAGAAGTTGACTTGGCAAGTTTAACCGTCAAATCAACAACGGAAACATCGGCTGTGGGAACCCTGAAAGCCATTCCGGTAAGTTTACCGTTCAAATCGGGAATCACTTTTCCAACGGCTTTGGCTGCACCGGTTGAAGTAGGGATAATATTCAAAAGTGCCGCACGTCCTCTTCGCCGGTTCTTGGAAGGTGCATCAATCACTTTCTGCGTGGATGTAGCCGCATGAATGGTGGTCATCAAGCCTTCCACAATACCGAAATTATCATGCAATACCTTAGCAACCGGTGCCAGACAGTTGGTCGTACACGAGGCATTGGAAAACACCTTCAAATCAGGCGAAAGTTCTTTATGGTTCACGCCGTAAACAAACATGGGAGCATCTTTTGACGGAGCCGAAATCAAAACCTTTTTAGCGCCTGCTTTGAGGTGTTTCTCGGCTTTTTCTCTGTCGGTAAAAAAGCCGGTGGATTCTATTACAAAATCCACATCCAATGCCCCCCAGTTTATGTTTTCGGGATCGCGCTCGGCCGTAACACGGATTTTATTGCCGTTTACAATCATATATCCGTCTCCGGCCGATACTTCGCCTTGAAATTTACCGTGAACCGAATCGTATTTAAGCAAATAGGCCAAATAATCCGCATCCAACAAATCGTTGATGGCCACTACTTCCACTTCGGATTTCGTGGTGGCATATCTGAATGCCAAACGGCCTATTCTTCCAAAGCCGTTAATTCCTATTCTTATTTTTCTCATGTGTTTTTGTTTTTTAAACGGTTAATATATCTATTATTCTTATCAGTTCCTGATTGATTTTTTTGGTTTTGGTGGTGGCTTCTTCCAAAGGATAAACAATAATTTCATTCTTTCGCATGCCGGTTACTTTTTTGTTTTCGCCGTCTAACAATGCCTCTACCGCCTTCACGCCCAAACGGCTGGCCAAAACCCGGTCAAAAGTGGTGGGACTTCCTCCCCGTTGAATATGTCCGATGATAACCACACGAACTTCATATTCTTTTAAATTATTTTCCACATAACGGGCCAATTCAAAAACATTTTTACCCGTTTTATCGCCTTCGGCAACCACAACAATACTACTGGTTTTTCCCGAGCGTTTACTCCGGCGCAATGACTCCAGCAATTCATTGATTCCCCTGTCTTCCTCAGGAATCAAAATATCCTCCGCCCCACCGGCTATTCCGCTATGCAAAGCCAAAAAACCGGCATCTCTTCCCATCACTTCAATAAAAAACAACCGGTCGTGCGAACTGGCCGTATCCCTGATTTTGTCAATGGCTTCCATGGCCGTATTGCTGGCCGTATCAAATCCTATGGAATAATCGGTGCCGTTGATGTCATTGTCAATGGTGGCCGGAATTCCCATCACGGGAAAATCATATTCATCCGAAAAAACTTTCATCCCTCTGAACGAACCGTCACCACCAATCACCACCAAAGCATCTATTTCGTATTTTTTTAAATTTTCATAGGCTTTCTTTCTTCCTTCAGGCGTTCTGAACTCTTTCGAACGGGCGGATTTTAGAATCGTTCCGCCTCGGTTGATAATATTACTCACTTTTCGAGGTCCGAATCGTTCTATATCACCTTCTATCAATCCTTCATATCCGCGATAAATACCATAAATCTCCTTCTCATAATAAGCCGCCGCACGTACCACCGCCCGTATGGCGGCATTCATCCCCGGCGCATCTCCTCCCGAAGTCAACAAGGCTATTTTCTCTATTTTACGTTTCATAAGCTAGCTCAAATTTAAAAATAATATCGTTTAAATGCTTCCATGGCTTCATATTCCGCCAAACCCAATGCATTGTATTTTTCCGCTAACTTTTTATTCCGCTCTTCGGCACGCATCCAAAACTCCCTGATATCATCGCCTTTATACATCACCAAATCCTTTTGCGATTGATGATAGAAAATGGCATGTCGCTTCTTCAAAACCTGATCCGGACTCATCGGCACGGCCATATCTATTTCGTGAATATCAAATTCATCCCAAGCCCCTCTGTAGAGCCACACATATAAATGTTTGGCAAAAGCCTTCTTTTTGATGTTTTCCAATACTTTCATCAAAATCTCAAAAGCCAATTGATGTGTTCCGTGCGGATCGGCCAAATCACCCGCCGCAAAAATTTGATGCGGTTTGATGTTTTCCACCAAATTCTGTACAATCCGGATATCCACCGGCGAAATTTTGCGTTTGTGAAATTCCGGTGCATCGTAAAAAGGCAAATCCAGGAAATAAATATTTTCTTCTTTCACGCCTAAAAAACGCAAGGCCGCCGTGGCTTCAGCCCGGCGTATTCCCGCTTTGAGTTTTCGCAATTCGGCCGAATCTTGTTCACGGTTTTGAATTTGAAGTTCTTCCAACAACTCATTGATTTTGGTGTGCGACAATCCGAGGTGTTTGTTCACCTCCAGAAATTTCAAAGCCTCCTCATCCGAAACCGCACTGTATCCCGCCACTTGATAAGCCACATGCACATCATGTCCTTGCTCCACCAAACGGTCCAATGTACCACCCATGGAAATCACATCATCATCCGGGTGCGGGCTAAAAATCAAAACACGTTTCTTGATGGGATGCGCCCGCTCGGGCCGGAAAGTATCATCGGCATGAGGTTTACCCCCTGGCCAGCCCGTGATGGTATGCTGCAGTTGATTGAAAATCTTGATATTCAAATCATAAGCCGAACCCTGATAGGATATCAAATCCGATAAATAATTTTCATTGTATTCATTATCGGTGAGTTTTAAAATGGGGAGTCCGGTTTTTTCACTCAACCAAACCACTGCTTTTCGGCTCATTTCATCGGTCCATTTGACATCTTTCACAATCCAAGGCGTGTCAATACGGGTCAATTTGGATGCCGCCTCTTCATCCAACACAAAAGTTGTATTATCATGCTTTTGCAGGTAAGTGGCCGGTACATCCGAAGAGATATCGCCTTCAATGGTACGCTTGACAATATCGGCTTTTTTCTTGCTCCATGCCAGCAATACTATTCTTTTGGCTTGCATGATGGTGGCAATACCCATGGTGATGGCCTTGCGCGGAACATTGTTCAAACCATGAAATGCCGGCGCCGCATCCACACGCGTGATATGATGCAAGGTCACCAACCTGGTGCGAGAATTAATGTGTGAACCCGGTTCATTGAAACCGATATGCCCCGAACGTCCTATACCTAACAACTGAAAATCCAATCCGCCCGCTTTCCTTATTTTTTCTTCATATTGTTTGGTATATTCAAGCACCTTGCTGAGCGGAATATTTCCCTCCGGAATATGAACATTTTTCGGGTCAATATCAATGTGGTTAAACAAATATTGATACATGAAATAGTGATAACTGTTCACATCATCCGGCGACATCGGGTAGTATTCGTCCAAATTGAAAGTGATCACATTTTTAAAACTCAATCCCTCTTCCCGGTGCAACCTGATCAACTCATCATACACCTTAATGGGCGATGAACCCGTTGCCAAACCCAAAACAGCATATTCGCCCGCTTCTTGCTTACGCCTGATTAAATCGGCTATTTCTTGCGCCACCGCAATAGACCCTTCCTTGTCCGAAGGAAATACTACGTTATGAATCTTTTCATAGCGGGTTTCTTCAATCTGACCCGGCTTTTGATAGGCTATACTTTTCATATCTTTTCGGATGAACCTCAAATTTAAACAATCTTCACTTCTATTCAAATGATTTTAAGTCATAAAAAAACCGTCCCTCAAACGGAACGGCATCCGAGCCACCCACGGGACTCGAACCCGCGGCCTGCTCATTACGAGTGAGCTGCTCTACCAACTGAGCTAAGGTGGCTTACAGTGCGTTTATTTTCTCTTGAAAAGCACGGAATTTCTCATCAATTTCCGCATTCAATGCCTTGAAATAAGCCTTTTTATCCTTTTCTTTCCGGTGCGCATTGATTTTGGTCAAAATTTCTTCATAAGTGTTTACAATCTCATCAATCAACTTATGGTTTTTTTCATCCGGTTTATCCACCGCCATATTGAGCAACAAAACTTGTTCCACCAAATCACCGAACATATATTTCACTTCCTTTTTCAAATCTCTGATACTTGTAGCCATAGCATAAATTTTTAGCAGTGCAAATATAGGAAAAAATTAACATCAAGCCCAATCAAAACAAGTATAT
>JALVDN010000057.1 GCA_027008965.1 Flavobacteriales bacterium
CTGTACATTTAATAGTCTATCCAAGACATGTTGAATTTCTTCTTGATCATTTGGCGAAGCTATAAAGGGGTAGCCAACACCTAATAGTCGTCTTATTTCGCTTTTTTTTGGTGTTAATGCAATCATGGGTTTTTGAAAGAATAAAATATCGGAAAACTTTGAGGGTAAAAAAGGGCTTTCATCGTTATCCAATTCAATAATTAGTGCTGCATCGCTTCGCTCAATTAATTCTAAACTCTTTTTATAACTGATTCGTTTTTCAAATACTAAAATTTGTTGATTCAGGGATTTGAACGAATGAATAATTTTTTTGTTTTCATCCGATACTTCGCCCACCTGAATAAATTTTATTTTTTTGTTAGATATGAAACTTTCAAGCGCTTTTAAAAAGGGTTCTATTTTACGATTTTTGTATAAACGTCCGGCGTGAATGATAACAAAATCACCTGCTTGAATAAAATCATTTAACCTTTCATCCAATACATTATCATCTTCTTGTGTAGGAAGATGCCTTAATTCCGTGTGGACATGAGGAATTATACTTACCTTTTCCAATTTGCCATAGAATTTCTCCAATCTTTCTTTGAGTAGTAATGATGGCATAAATATTTGCGTAGCATTACGAAATATGTTTTTTACAAGCAACTCTAAGCGTCGATAATATAATCCTTCTGAATTCCACTTCAAGTTCTCTCTGTAAAAGTAAGGCGGCGGATAAGTGGAAAACGGCATCGGATCATGAATATTTATTATCCAAGGGACAGAATTTTTAAAAAATTTAAACATCAAATGAGGGAAAATAATAGACCCTGAACTAATGATTAAATCATAATGATTTTCTTTTAATTCCACTTCAATGATACGTCGCCATTCCGGTATTTTAGTTTTAAATCTTCCGGGAATTCCATCCAAGTAAAATGGGATTGCACCTAGTTTGGGAATACGATGATAAAATGGTAATGATTTTTCTTTACGGATATGTATTAATTTCTCATACGTCAGCCATGACACGTTTTCATCTTCCAATTCATCAACAATGATACTAACTTTATGTCCACATGAACTTAATGCCGCTATAAAATGACTGTCAGCAATAGCCGCCGGATTATGATTTATATTTAGATTGTGCGTTAAGAACAGGATGTTCATGATGATTGACTTCAAGCCCAAAATAACGGAAATATTACCATACAACCAAAAATAATTATTACTTTTACCCATATTATAATTTTATGCTTCGGTAATGTCGATGAAAAATATTTTGATCTCCAATTATCCGCTTCGCACCGATATTATCGGCAGTTGGAATTACCGGTTTGCCCGGCTTATTGAAAGCAAAAATAATCCGTTTGATTTTATCCTAGCGCCCGATTTTAAAGTCGATACTTCCGCTCGGGTATTATTTTATAAAACAAAAAAAAATAAATGGTTTTCACATAGGTATTTCACTCGTTACCAACTTATTTACCATGTAGCAAAAAATTACATTCACATTCTGAATAAACTTCTTGCGGAACATCCCGGACAAACCTTGCAAATACTAGTTGTAGATGATTACACGCTGATTAAGGCGCTTGTTTTATATAAACAACAAAAACAAATCAATCGGCTGAAACTTATTTATTCATTTCATGGCCACTTATTGAATGCCGATGAAAATTTCATTAACCAAGTGGATAAGGTGTTATTTCTCACTTCACTTGGATATAAAGAAACCGTCAAACACTATTTTTCTTTTACTCCCATAGTGGAAATTGTTGGAAATGGTGTAAATTCAAACTGGTTTTATCCATTAGACAAACAATCCAAAAAAAAGTTACGTTTAGAAAATAATTTATCCCCTGATGCCACGATTTTAACCTGGTTAGCCAATGATAGACCGTCAAAGGGGTTGCATGTTTTTTTGGAAGTAGCCAAGAAAATTTCGATACTTTATCCTGATATCATTTTTCAGATAATTGGCTCTAATCAAAAAATTGAAATTAAAAATGTTATATCGCGTGGTAGTGTTTCTTTAAAAGATGTGGCAAAGTATTTACAACTTTCGGATTTTTATTTTCATACGGCCTTGGTGCGCGAAGGTTTTGGCTTAACTATTGCGGAGGCCATTAAAACCGGTAATATTGTGTTGGCTTCTAATTTGGGGGGAATTCCCGAAACCGTTGGAAAATACCTGGATTCAAGAGCGTTTTTGATTGATTTTCCTAATATACCTGATGCATGGGTAAATAAATTTACGCAAGTTTTCAAAAACGATTTTCCGCTACTGTCTATGAAGGACGCTAATGAATTTTGGGATTATAAAAACTGGGAAAAGCGAATGTTGAAGGGGTTAAATATTGACTAACAATTAAATCCAGTAAGCAATAATACCAAGAAATTATTAGAGGAGAAACACTTGATGAAATTTCTAAGATAAATTTTTTATTCTTTGTTATACTTAACCATCGAATCTTGCCAAAATGTTTCTGGATATGGAAACTGAAATAAGATTTTATATTTGCAGAAAATTATTTTGGTTCTTAAAAAGAATAACAAGTGCTTTTTAACTCATTAGATTTTGCAATATTTTTACCAATAGTATTTTTACTATATTGGTTCGTTGCAAATAAAGGTTTAAAACTTCAAAATTTATTAATCGTTATTGCCAGTTATATATTTTACGGCTGGTGGGATTGGCGTTTTTTATCCCTAATTTTATTCAGTACCATAGTTGATTACTCTGTTGGACTGGGCTTAAAAAATCAAAAAAATCCTTTTAAACGGAAATTGTTATTATGGACTAGTATTATCGTTAATATAGGATTGCTCGGATTTTTTAAATATTACAATTTCTTTTTAGAAAATTTTGTGGCAGTATTCAAATTTTTTGGACATTCTATTAATCCGCAAGGTTTGAATATTATTTTACCAGTGGGGATAAGTTTTTATACTTTTCAGACTTTAAGTTACAGTATTGACGTTTATAAACGAAAACTTGAACCCACAAAAGATTTTATTGCCTTTATGGCCTTTGTAAGTTTTTTCCCACAGCTAGTTGCCGGACCAATTGAACGAGCTACCCATCTGTTGCCTCAATTTTATAAGAAACGAATTTTTGAATATGATAAAGCAGTTGACGGATTAAGACAAATGTTGTGGGGTTTTTTTAAAAAAATGGTTATTGCCGATAATGCGGCACAACATGCAAACGAAATATTTAATAATTTCGGACAATATTCAGGTAGCACATTGGTTTTAGGGGCCTTATTTTTTACTTTCCAAATATATGGTGATTTTTCAGGTTATTCAGACATAGCAATTGGGACCTCACGCCTTTTCGGGTTTGATTTAATGCAAAATTTTAATTTTCCATATTTTTCAAGAGATATTGCAGAATTTTGGAGAAGGTGGCACATTTCTCTTTCAACTTGGTTTCGAGATTATTTATATATTCCATTAGGTGGAAGTCGTGGCGGAACTTGGAAGAAAATTAGAAACACTTTTATAATTTTCATTGTTAGTGGTTTTTGGCATGGAGCAAATTGGACATTTATTTTTTGGGGTGCTCTTAACGCAATTTATTTTTTACCATTACTATTGCTCAAAAAGAATAGAGTTCATACAAATACAGTAGCAGAAGCAAAATTTTTACCAACTACAAAAGAATTCTTTCAAATGTTTATAACTTTTTCTTTAACAGTTTTGGCTTGGGTGTTTTTTAGAGCGGAAAGTCTTCGTCAAGCTGTTAATTATATTTCGACAATTTTTTCTCAATCATTGTTTGCCATTCCACATTATAGAGGTATGAGACATAGTAAAATTAGCTTGATTTTAATATTGGTTTTTATTATAATTGAATGGATTGGTAGAAAAGAGAACTATGCAATTGAGAATTTTGGAAAGAATTGGAAACGACCGTTTAGATGGACTTTTTATTATATGTTAATTGTTATTATATATATTTTTATGGGTCCACAACAAGAATTTATATATTTTCAATTTTGAAATTTCATATGAAACGTTTTATAAAAGAAATAACGATTTTTTTATTAATCATTTTTATGTCATTTCTTGGCGCGTTCTTTTTTTCTATGGAAATTATTAAATTAAAAATTAAAAGTCATCCTATAATATTATTAGGAGATAGTCAAACAAAGCATATTAATATATCTAGCATATATAACAATTCAATTGATGGGAGTCCATATTTTGTCCATTATATTTTTGCAAAAGAATTTATTAATCAATTGAAGGGTAAAAAAATATACATTTCCTATAACTTTCATAATCTGTCAAAACTATATGAGAATAGATTAGCAAATGACAACCTGTACCCCGGATGGAAAAACAAAATGATAGAACATATGAATGATTATAACCTTATTAAACATTCGTTACCTGAAATTGATAAATACAAAAAACAAGATGAGAATTTTTTTAATTATAAAATGCCCATTAGACTAATAAAACATATATTAATTAGTAATCATAGAGAAAATACCAACAAAAGTATTTCTGACACTTTAAGCATTAGAAAAGCAATTTATAGACATTGGTATAATCCGAAGTATATATTGAATGATAACATTCAACGAAAATATTTACATAAACTAATAACTTTACTAAAAGAAAACAATTGCGAGGTCGTTCTAATAAGAATGCCCATTACAAATTATTATATTGAAAATGTACCTCAAAATATAAAGGATGAGTTTTATTATCTCCCAAAAAAATATCAGGTAAGATTATTAGATTTAAACGACAAATTAGCTCTCTCA
>JALVDN010000058.1 GCA_027008965.1 Flavobacteriales bacterium
AACAGCTCAAAATACTTGTATTGTTTCAGGAAAAGTGACCGATGAAGCCGGAACACCCTTAGACGATGTGAACATTTTGCTATCCGAAGGACAAGGAACAACTACCAACGCAAATGGAGAATTCCTTTTAAAACTTCAACCGGGTTCACATAGCTTAATTATTTCTCATTTGGGATATAAGCCCGATACTGTGCAATTAAATCTAAAACCCGGCGAGCGCAAGTATGTTCATATTCGTCTTCAATCCAACGAGGAAAAAATCAAAGCCGTTCAAATCAAACTTGTTTCGCCCAAGGAAAAGGAAGGAGCGGTTTTAATCAACAAAAAAGTTTTGGATATAGTACCGGGCATTTCGGGTGGGGTTAAAAATATTTTATTGAGTTTGCCGTCGGTTTCCCAGTTAGATGAATTGAGTTCACAATACTTTGTACGAGGTGGAAATTATGATGAAAATGCGGTTTTTATCAATGGCGTGGAAATTTATCGTCCTTTGTTGACACGCACCGGAAAGCAAGAAGGATTGTCCATGATCAACACCGATTTGATTCATCACCTTCATTTTTATGCCGGAACATTTCCGGTAACCCATGGCGACCAACTGTCTTCTGTCTTGGATATTCACTATCTCGAACCCGATTCCACTTGGTATAAAGGAGAAATCGGTTTTACGGGCGCCAAATTTTCTTCGGGATTTCCTTTAAAAAACAAAAAATTTTTCCTGGGAAGCATCAGATATTTAAATAACACTTTGCTTGTCAAATCCACCGAAGGCGATGCGGAAGTAAGACCTTCCTTTTTAGATTACCAATCCCTGTTCAGGCTACACTCAGGTAGTTTATGGAAACATGAAATGTTAACGTATATTGCTTCCAATCGCTATCGTTTTATTCCACATACCAAACAGACCAATTTCGGCACCTTTGCCGATTCCAAATCTTTGGTCATTCAATATGACGGTCAAGAAAAAGACGGTTATGAATATCAATTTCTGGCTTTCAAATCGGATTATGTTCCTTCCGGAAATAAGTCTGTCAGTTTTATTCAAAGTTTATATCACAGTTTTGAAAAGGAATATTTTGATATTTTGGCTTCCTATTTCATTGGCGAACCCAATACGGATTTGTCGGGTGATTTTGGTGATCCCATGAACTTGCGAGCTTTGGGTCAAGATCTGCGCCATGCGAGAAATTTATTGGATGCTTATGTTTTATCCTCCGAAATAAAGATAAATCATACATCCGGGAAATGGAATTGGCAAGCCGGGTTGAAATATAAATACGAGAATATCCGTTCACGATTGCGTGAATATCAGGTAGTGGATTCGGCCGGCTTTTTTATTCTTCCTCCTTACTCAACCTATCATCCGGATGAACCTTATGTGTCGGACACACTGCCCGTTTCGGCTTATCAATTGATAAGAGAAGATTATTTGTCCTCCATTAACCGCATAGCCACATATGCCGAAGCACGAAAAAAACTCGATGCATCCGGTTTCTCAGGACGTTTTTCTTTCGGATTACGGGTTAATTATTGGCATTTCAACGAATTTATGAAACATTTATCCGGAGATGGTTGGACTTTCAGTCCGCGCTTGTTGATTTACGGGAAATTCAAAAACATTCCCGAACATTTTTGGCGTTTCGGTATGGGTATTTTTATGCAACCGCCGGGATTTAAAGAGTTTAGAAATATAACAGGACAAATCAATCCTGCTGTCAAAGCACAAAAAGCATTTAATATTTCCCTTGCTCATGAATATACTTTTGATTGGAAGGAAATTCCCTTTAAAATCACTTCCGAAATTTATTACCGTTTTTTGTGGGATGTCAATCCCTATGCCATTGAAAATGTCAGAATACGTTATTATGCCTTGAACAATGCCATGGCTTATGCTTATGGTGCCGAATTCCGTATCAACGGTGAATTGCTCCCCGGAAATCAATCCTGGTTGAGCTTGGCTTACATGAAAACCGAACAAAATATTGAAAACAAAGGTTTTATACCACGTCCCACCGACCAACGTTTTAAAATGGCATTGCTTTTTCAAGATTATATCCCGAATTTTCCCCAATTCAAAATGTATTTGAACAATATTTTTACAACCGGATTACCTACAGGCGCACCTTTCTATGCCGACCCTTACCGGTTTTTGTTCCGCACACCCAATTATTGGCGGACCGATATCGGATTATTTTATGTTCCCGATTTGAAATCCTCTCAAAATGCTTTTTTTCAAAAATTGAAAGATTTGAGCATCGGTTTTGAAATCATCAATGCTTTCGGAAGAAGAAATTCGGTCTCCAATTTATGGATACGTGAAATTTATTCCAAGAGAATGTACGGTGTTCCCAACTATATGACCGGACGTATTTTTAACTTAAAGCTGAAGTGGTCTTGGTAGATTTTTGAAAATTTTTCGCCGTTTTATGGGCCCAATAAAGCCATAAAACCACCAATATCCCGTAGATCATTCCGGGAAAAACAACACTGTGCGCTTGCTCAAACCACTCGTTGTGCCGGTAATAAATCCACGAGAGGAAAGCAATCCGCATAATATTGGTAATCCAAATTAGCAAAGCACCAGTCAAACTAAAAAGGATTTTATCTTTTATCCTTGCAGGAAATGCCCAAACAAGAGCCCAAAACAAAATGATAATGTTCATTCCATTACAACCTTCCACAATCCTGGTTATCCATTGATTATTTAAAAAAATTCCCGTTTCTTTGTCATTGATAATTTTATGTGTGATATCGGATGAAAATATTTGCATGAATAGAGCTGTTTGGTTGGTAGTGGCTTTTGTAAAAGGATCGGGTTGTGAAAGGCTTAATGCCCATTGATAAAGAAGGAATAAAACAAAATAAAAAACAAAAAACTTGATGACAATCCGGAAGAAAATTTTTAAAATATTATTTTTTGATGTCATTATGCTAAATTCAGCGTATTTTCGTTTAATCAATAATACAAAAATTATGATAAAAAAATTGGCTTGGATTTTTATATTGGTCTATTTAGTCATCCCAACAGGGTGTATAAGAAACATTGACCCTACTCAAGCGGAAGATTTCAAAGCCGAACCCGTTTATACCTTAGACGTTTTTCATACGCAATTGGGCGGAAGTGATTTTTATACGGATCAAAATAGCATGCTTCAAGAAATCAGGGATACGCTCCCCATGAATGTATTTTTTAATAATTTAATCAAAAAAGGATTTCAAAAAATAGAATTTTACGTAAACATCAAAAACGAACTGCCGGCTTCTTTTTCCTATACCGTAAACTTTCTGCATGATCAAACCGGAATCCATAGCATTACGGGGCAAATTCCACTTGGGTCAGTACAAAGTCCTGCATCAAAAGAAGATATTTTTGAAATAACCATACAGGATGTACCGCAACTGACCGAAACCAATCAGTTGGAAATAGTTTTGGAAAGAATGGACTCTAACAATATTCAAAACGAGCAAGGAGTTTTGGAACTGAAAAGCAAAGCGGATGTATATTACATTTATGAATAAACAAAGAAAAATCTTCATAAGCTTTTTTATATGGATTTTTTGGGTTGAAACATACGCCCAATTCAAACCTTTGGTATATGATAATATCAATCTTCCTTCTGCCATTGCCGTTCAACCTCAATGGCAGGGTGAAGGAAATTTTTTTGGGATTCCTTGGGTGGCCGATCAACAATGGATGATCAGGTTCTCCGGTTTTACGCCCTACGATTTGCTAGCCGATAACGGAGTGAATTTCAATCAAAAGTGGCAGCATGTATTAAATTCGCTTTCCGTTCAAAACGGGGCATTCGGTCACAGTTATCAACAATTGTTTTATTATACAACACGTTTCAATGAAGTCAGATGGAGTGGTGGAATCAGTCACCAAACCAAAGCCTATACATTTTATCCCGTATCTTTTCTGAAATTCGCTTTGTATGGCAATAAAAACTACACCGGCCCGGTAAATGCAAACGAAATCAATTTCAGTTTGACCTCTTATTATACTTTTTGGGTAGGAATGAACAAACCCGTCAATGCCAAAACCCGTATAGGTTGGAACTTGAAAATATATAATGCTCAACTACATGCATCTTCCCAATATAACCGGGGCAAAGTTTACACCGTTCCCGGACAAAAAAACTATTATCAACACAGGTTTGAAAACATAAAAGTACGATTTGTTTCCGCCGGATTTAAACGTTTGCCTTCTTCTTTTGAAGGAAAAGAAACGCCGGGAGCACTAATTAAACAAGCCTTCAAAACCTACTATGGTATCACCGGAAATTGGGGCTTGGGATTTGATTGGGGAATGCAACGAAAAATAAATGAAAAATGGCAGTGGGATTTTTCTGTTTCGGATGTAGGTTTTATCATGTACGCCGACGATGTGGTCAAAGCTTCCGCCAAAGGAAATTATACCTATGAAGGCGTGGAAATCGTTTTCCCTGAAAATCCCGTTGATTATTGGGAAGAGATTAAACAAGATTTGAAAGAAAAAATGCCATATCAATATTCAACCCGCGGCGTTTTCTTCAAAATGAATGAATTTCAAATCTATTCCTCCTTCAAATATTTCTATTCGCAGTCAAAAAAGAAAAAATACTATTCCTGTTGGAATCCGTTAACATCCACGTATGAACCGCGGGAACCTTATGCAGGCATGATATTTTTCTATCAATATCTGCACCCTAAACCCTATTGGGGAGCGGCTTTTTACGGGCAATTTT
>JALVDN010000059.1 GCA_027008965.1 Flavobacteriales bacterium
TTGCTTGTTTTATATTGGCTTTGTAAGTTATTTTTAAAGGTTCCGCAATATCATCCACCCGAATATCATAGCCGGGGAACCAACTCGCTTGTTTTACGTTATAAGTGAGTTTAAATAAAGATTGAACAGGTTTATCTACCGATACATTTACAATAATTTCATATGGAGGATATATCTTATTATCGGCTATTTTTTTGATTTCTTTGCCAACGGCATTCAATTTTTTTCTTAATGCTGCAATATTTTTATCCTGTTTAAGTTTTTTAAACCGTAATTCTTTCATTTTAACGGCATAGTAGGTCTCCATTGCATTAAGTGCTTGAACTGTAAGGGTTTGATTTTTGCCACCGAGTATTTTGTTGCGTTGTAAAAAATCTATTTCATCCAGAATAAGAGCCAATCTTGTCTCGGCTTCGGCAATTTTATCTTTGAGTTGTCGGTATTCTTTCTCAAGAGAGACCAATGCAGGAGGTTTTATTTCATCTTGTTTGTAATTTCTTTCTTTATTTACAGATAAAATCATCACAGGTCCGGAAGCAGAAACCCTGATACTCTCCGGATTGATAAAAGGCGACAAACCTGTAAATCGTAGAATGCTTTCTCCCTTGGGAAGGTTCACTTTTTTATACCGTGTAATTTGTGCATTATTCAAAAAGACCGTTACCTCTTTGATGTTGGAATTTAACTTCTGGATTTTATTTTCTTGCCCGGTTGATATCCATACAAAAAAAAGTAAGCCAAAGGAAACAAAGTATTTTCTCATTTTTTTAATTTTTATTTCAAAAAAACTATTATAAATACATGAGTTAAAGATAATAAATTTTAAGAATTACATTTATACTGTTATCAAATTTTTATACCACCGCCGCAAGATGAATAAAATAAATATATGCTTATTATCCAGATCAGATTAAAAAAAATTATTTATCCCCCATAAACCGCTTCACTTCCATGGCCACTTCTTCCACTTCTTCATCCGTCAAACCCGGACCGGAGGGCAATAATAAATACCGGTCAAACCAACCTTTACTTTCCCCTGCTCCGTAATAAAGAAAATCTTTAAAGGCGGGCATCAGGTGGAGCGGAAACCACAAACGGCGGGTTTCTATTCCTTTCCCTGCCATATAATCCATCAAGTCTTGTGCATGCACACCTCCGGGAAGGTGCAAAATATTGAGCCAGTAATTACTTCGTTCGCCGGGCATTTCTTCCACCAATGACAAACCGGATTTTTGATACATTGCATGTATTTTACGTTTCCTTGCAATGTATTTTTCCAGTTTTTCCAGTTGCGACACACCCAGTGCCGCCAACAAGTTGCTCAGTTGATAGTTATGACCTGTCTCCCGGTGAAAAAAATAATCTTTTTCCTCCTTGGCGTGCGCTGATAAAAACCGGGCCCGTTCCGCAAATGCTTTCCGGTGAGTGATCAAAGTGCCACCGCCCGAAGTAGTAATCACTTTATTTCCATTGAAAGACAAAATCCCTTGCGAAGCAAATGTTCCCGTAAAATTATCCCCGTATTTGGTCCCCAACGATTCGGCGGCATCTTCTATCACGGGAATTTCATATTTCCTTGCCAATTCCATGAGTTGGTCTATCGGGGCGGATAATCCGTACAAATGTACGGCAATGATGGCTTTGGGCCTGGTATTCTTTTTTTTCAAATCCAAAATGGCTTCTTCCAGATATCCGGGTGACATGTTCACTTGATCCGGAGAACTTTCCACCATAACCGGAATGGCTTTTTCATACAATACCGGTGAAACCGAAGCCACAAAAGTATGTGTGGGCACCAAAACATAATCCCCCTTTCCTATTCCAAGGTTTTTTAAAGCCAAATGCAAGGCTGCCGTACCGCTTTGTAGCGTAATGGCATGTGGTACTTGCAAATACTTGCATAATTTCTCTTCAAACAAACGGTTAAAAGGACCGTCGGGAGCCACATATCCGCTCTCCATGGCGGACAAAACGGAATCTTTGTCCTTTTCATCAACAGCAGGAGGATGTATATGTATTCTGAATGGCTTCATATCAAGGATCGGGATTCACATCTATTTGTACGGATTTAAAGGGACGTATGGTTTTGAATTTTTTGACCAATTTACGAATGATTTCGTGATGTTTCTTATAATTTTCTTTAGCAGGAAATTTGAGCATAACCTCCAAACGGTAGCGATTGCGGATTTTAAATACGGGTGGCTCGGAGGGGCCCAAAACTTTGTTGAAATAATAAGTCAATGCTTTATAAAACCAAAAAGCGGATTCGCGTAATACCTGTGGATTTTTGGCACGGAATTCAAATTTGACCAAACGCATATAGGGCGGAT
This sequence comes from Flavobacteriales bacterium, assembly GCA_027008965.1. Classification (GTDB taxonomy): domain Bacteria; phylum Bacteroidota; class Bacteroidia; order Flavobacteriales; family Flavobacteriaceae; genus JAADED01. The sequence continues at coordinate 2,331 of JALVDN010000059.1, forward strand.
AACCGAATAATTGCCGCTCTTTCAATTCATTTTGCATGAAACCTTCAAAATCTTCTTTTAAGAAATATTGAATTACCGGATGGCCGGGTGCAAAACTTTGAATCATCACTTTTCCTTGACGGTTACGTCTCCCGGTTCGCCCCGCCACTTGCATCAACATTTGAAAAGCCCGCTCATGCGACCTGAAATCGGGAAAATATATCAGTTGGTCAGCCGAAGGAACCACCACCAAGCCAACATTACTAAAATCCAAACCTTTGGTAATCATCTGGGTTCCCACTAGTATTTGATATTTTCCACTGTCAAAATCATGAATCAGGTTCTCAAAAGCCCGCTTGTTTCGCGTAGTATCAGCATCCATTCTGCCTATACTGAAATCCGGAAAAATTTCCTTCAATTCGGCAAGTATTTGTTCGGTTCCCGTCCCATGCAAGTCTATGTCCGTACTACCGCAAGCCCTGCATATACCTGTATATACTTCCGAATAACCGCAATAATGACATTTGAGCTTATTATCAAATTTATGATAAGTCAAACTAACCGAACAATGCGGACAAGTTTCCACATGACCACAAGTTCTACACTCGGCCACAGGCGCATAACCTCTTCTGTTCACAAAAACCAAAACCTGTCCGTTGTGTTTTATTTCATTTCTAATGGCATCCAATACTTCAAAACTGAAATGACCTTTTCGGCGGTTTTGTTTATAAACTTCTTTTAAATCAATAATTTGTTTTTCAACCTTTTTGTTAGCATGAAATTTGGATTTCAATTCCACCAAATGATATTTCCCTGTCAAAGCATTGTGATATGACTCCACCGAAGGTGTGGCCGTTCCCAAAATCAATCGCGCTTGATGAATACGAGCCATCACCGTGGACATATCCCTTGCTTGATAATGCGGTTGATGAAAATTTTCTTTGAACGAATCATCATGTTCTTCATCCACAATGATCAATTGCAAATTTTTGAACGGAACAAACATAGCCGAACGTGTTCCCACCACCAACCCGGCCTTTTCATCGCCATGCAATGCATGCATCCACACTTCATGACGTTGATCAAAACTGTATTTGGAATGAAAAACCCCCATCTGCGGACCGAAACGGCTTTTCAAACGGGCCACCAAATGCGTAGTCAAACTAATCTCGGGAACCAAATATAAAACCTGACCACCCTGCCTGATCACTTCTTCAATCAACCGGCTGTAGATTTCGGTTTTACCACTCGCCGTCACGCCGTGAAGCAAAACCGTTTTTCCGCCTTCAAAACCTCGCAATATTTTTTTCAATGCTGCCTCTTGCTCGGCTGAAAGACGGTGCGAAACTTCTTCCTCTTTTTCAAAAACCTGCCGGTCGGCGGCCACTTCCAATTCTTTCAAAAAACGCTTTTCCACCAATGCCTTGATGATAGCGGGCGAAAAATGTTTAGTCAATTCGCTTTTCAACACGGGTTTGCGCACCGGGAAATACAAGTTCAGAAAATGAAGGAATAATTCTTTTTGCTTGGGTGCTCTTTGTAGTGAGTCCAAAGCGCTATTCCATTCTTCTTCAGGAAGGGCAATATCCAAATACTTAACCAGCTTGGGTTTGTATCTCTCTTTTATTTCCGTATAAACCTGTACCAATCCTTCATCAATCAACCGGTGAAAAACCCTCAACGCCTTATTTTTCTTCCCGATGATTTGTTGCAATTCTTCCACCGACAAAACCCCTTCTTTCTCCAAAGCTTCCCAAATCAAATACATATCATCATCCAGCGCGGATAAATCCGGTTTCACACCGGGCAACAAGGCCAAATAACGTTCGCTCTTCAGCAAAAAGGATGAAGGCAAGGCCATACGCACCGAAAGCCCCAACGGCGTAATATAATATTGTGAAATAAACTCAATCAAATTCCACCATGCCTTATTCACCACGGGTTCCTCATCTACCACTTCCAAAATGGGTTTGGTTTTGAAATGAACCGGTTGATTCCTGTGCTTGGCATAAACCAATCCGGTCTGCACACCGGTTTTCCCAAACTGCACCGCCACTCGCATTCCTTTTTGTAAACGCGAAAACTCATCCGCCGTACATTGATAGGTAAAAATATCATCCAACGAGAGCGGAAGGATAATATCTACAAAATAGGAGCGTTCGGCCATACGCTTTTTTAAAATAAGAAATCAACCGGCCCTTTACCTTCCCGAATAACCTCCGGCACATCGCCCGTCAAATCAATAACCGTGGATGGCGTTTTTTCCAAAATTCCACCATCAACAATCAAATCCACACGGTTTTTCCATTTTTCATAAATCAATTCGGGGTCGGTGGTATATTCGTCAGCATCCTGTTCATCTTTAAT
>JALVDN010000060.1 GCA_027008965.1 Flavobacteriales bacterium
ATCCTTTGTTGTTCGTGAGTCGGACATTTTTTTAAAAATTTATCATAAAAATAAGAAAAATCAAATATAATCCATCAATTCTATCATTTTCCAATCATCGGTTAGGGGAGGGGCTATGATGTTAACCTGCGTTTTTTTCACGGGATGAACAAATTCCAGTTGACGGGCGTGCAACATAATGCCGCCGTTTTTCAAGCTTCGTTTGGCGCCGTATTTGAGGTCGCCTTTGACGGGATGCCCTGTTTTGGCCAGTTGGGCCCTGATTTGATGATGTCGTCCGGTGTGCAGGTCCACTTCCACAAGTGCATATTTTTCTCCTTTTTTGATGGTTTTGTAGGTTAATAAGGCTTGTTTGGCACCTTGTGCGGGCCGGATGAAGACGGTGGTTTTATTGGTTTTGGGATTTTTTTTCAGATAATGTTCCAATCGGTTTTCGGTGGGTTGAGGGATGCCTTCTATCACCGCCCAATATTTTTTCTTGATTTGGTGTTCTCTCAACATTTTATTGAGGCGTTCAAGGGCTTTGGAGGTTTTGGCAAAAATGACCGCACCGCTTGTAGGACGGTCCAACCGATGAGTCACACCCAAAAAAACATTTCCGGGTTTATTGTATTTTTCTTTGAGGTATTTTTTGACGGCTTCCGATAGTGGTTCATCGCCCGTTTTGTCGCCTTGAACAATTTCACCCGGCCATTTATTGACCACAATCAGGTGATTGTCTTCGTAGAGTATGCGTTTATCAATAGGATTCCTGTTCATTGGGGAAGTCGCCCGATTTTACATCTTCGCGATAGCGAATAAAGGCGTTTTTCATTTCTTCATATAAATCAAGATACCTTCTCAAAAAACGCGGACTGAAATCTTTGGTCATTCCCAACATATCTTGGGTCACAAGAACTTGTCCGTCTACGTGAGGTCCGGCACCTATTCCAATCACGGGAATTTTGACGGTTTCGGCAACGGTTTTGGCCAATGCGGCGGGAATTTTTTCAAGCACAATGGCAAATACGCCCAGTTTTTCAAGCAGTATGGCATCCGAGAGAAGTTTTTCGGCTTCGGCTTCTTCTTTGGCTCTAACGGTATAGGTTCCGAATTTATAGATGGATTGAGGGATAAGCCCCAAATGTCCCATGACGGGTATACCGGCCGACAGAATTCTTTCCACCGATTCTTTGATTTCAATTCCTCCTTCCATTTTCACGGCATGTCCGCCTGATTCTTTCATGATCCGGATGGCCGAATCCAAAGCGCGCTTGGAGTTGCCTTGATAACTACCGAAAGGCATATCCACCACCACCAATGCTCTTTTGACGGCACGCACAACAGATTGTGCATGATATATCATCTGATCGAGGGTGATGGGCAATGTGGTTTCATGTCCGGCCATCACGTTGGAAGCCGAGTCTCCAACAAGAAGCACATCAATTTCGGCGGCATCCAAAATGCGCGCCATGGTATAGTCATAGGCGGTGAGCATACTGATTTTTTCACCGCTTTGTTTCATGTCAAAAAGAACCTTGGTGGTTATTTTTTTGGGTTGTTTTTTCATAAGTCACGGCTGTATATTCCTTCTGCAATTTGTTTTAGTTTTTGTTTATCCAACAATTTTATTTTTTTGGCTTTGGTGAAGATGATGCCTTCTTTTTTCAGGCTTGATAAAACGCGTATAACCGATTCGGAGGCCGTTCCGATAATGCTTGAAAGTTCTTCACGGGAAAGTGCGATATTGATGTTGCCTTCTTTGTCCGTACCGAAGATTTCTTCCAAATTAAGTAATGTATCGGCCAATCGTTCTTTAACGGTGTGTTGAGAAAGGTTGGTGATAAAAAGGTTGGCTTGCTTGAGGTCTTCACTCAAAAGTTCCATTATTTTTCTGGAAAATTGCCGGTTTTCCAAAGCCTCTTCAAAAGCTTCTTTAGGAATAAAACAAGCCGTCATGTCTTCAAGCGCGGTTAGATTCAAGGCAGGCGGTTCATTACTGATGGCCGAACGATAGCCTATCAAATTGCCCGATTTAATAAATCTGACAATTTGTTCTTTGCCTAATGAATTGATACGTGTAAGCTTCCCTTTACCGGACATAACACAATAGATACCGTGTGTAGGTTGTCCTTCTCTTAATATGGTATCGCCTTTTTTATAATGATGAATTCTTTTATAAAGTGCTATACGGTCAAGCTCTTCTTTGGATAATTCTTTGAGGGCATTGAGATGACGGATTAAACACAGATTACAGTTTTTCATATCCTTTGATTATTATTACAAATATAAAAATTTATTTTTATCTGACATAAATCATAAAATCTTTTCTTCTTCAATATTTTTAGGAGTTATCATTTGTACTTTTAAAAATTTGGGTAATATTTTCAGGTATTTTTATGCTTGGATATTTTTTCTTCAATCCGGATAGTTGTTTTTCTAATTCAGTTTTCATTTTTGTTTGCTGATTTTTATCCGGGATGATGGAACGATGATTGATTCGTTTCCGTATGGACTCAATTTTTTCAATAAGCCGGATGGTTTCGTCTTCAAAAAATATTTCTTTGAATTTTTCAAGGGTGTAGTTGATTCCTTGTTCACCGGGATGTATCAAATCGGAGGCATAGAAACGGTAGTCACGCAAATCGTCCATAAAGATTTCAAAGGATGGAAAGTAATATACCCGTTCAAATTGATGCACGATCTGATAAACGCTTTCAAGTAATCTTGCTTTACTCATAGTGTTTTCAATAAATCCTTTTTGAAGATAGCGTACGGGACTTACGGTGAAAATAATTTGTTTTTCTTTTCCGAAATTTTGAAGTTTTCGAATTAAATCCGCTAAAACCATTGTTATTTCATCCGAATCGGGAAGTTTATATTGGCAAAGCCGTGAAGGGAGTTTGTGGCAATTGGAAACAATTTGATCGTATTCTTTGTGAATGTACACTTGTGCCGTCCCAAGCGTGAGAAAAATCCGATCGGAATGAAAGAGAAAATCTCTAAATTCCAAAAGGCGTTGATTGGCTTGTTTAAGGTAAATGTTTTTTTTAGGATGATTGAATTTGGAAGGCAAATAAATGCTTTTCCAAAGATTTTCATGATAAAACAAATCTTCTTCTTCAAACAAATTTTTTTCTATGGTTCTAATGAGTAAGGAAGACACGGAGAAAGGATTAAAAAGTGTGCCAAAAGGATTGACTACTACGTCAAACCAATGCTCTTCAAAAAATTTCCCCAAATGTTTAGTAAAACACGAACCAATAAAGATAACTTTATTCCGGTGAGTGATGCTAACCGGTGAGCGCTCCATTTTGATTTCCGTTCTGAATTTCACGGGCCAAAGAAAAAATGATTAATAGTAAGGCAAGTTAAATAAAAACACCAAAATACCGGTCAAGCTAACATAGGCCCAAACAGGAAAAGCTATTTTTGCAAATTTTCTGTGCCATACAAGCTCATTTCTTATTGCAAATTGCAGTGTAATGAGAACAAGCGGAAGGTTGATTGCAGCCAAAATTACATGCGTGATAAGGATAAAGTAATAAAAATATTTAATCACACCGGAACCCATGAATCTTGTAGGCGGAGTAGTAAAATGATATATCAAATAAAAAATCAGGAAAAGCGTGGTAAAACCTAACGCAATTATAATATGCCTTTGATGTTTTTTTCTATCATATTTTATTTTAATGTGGTAGTATGCGGTAATTAAATTAACCAAAGCCAATGCATTTAATGTTGCATTAAGTGGGGGTATAAATGAGCGCTTTTGATGTTTAATTTCCATAGGCTCCAGAAAATAAGCCAATCCGATTAGCCCGATAATAATAATAGTTACTAACCAAATGAAAAAAAATATTTTTCTGTTATTCATATATACAGGATTGTTTAAAATAATGATAACTTGATTGATACTTATTATACTTTCAAAAAAGCCAATATTCTAAATTTTTTTTGTGACAAACATAACTTTTTTTATATATTTGGGCAAAATTTGATGCCCCAAATGAAGGAGTTTTTCGGAGAATTATTCAAACTCATAAAAGTTAGAGCGGATTTGGTTGTTGCATTAACTGCAGTTTTGGGGCTTGCATTAGGTTATGAAAGTTTACCTCCTGTTGTTGCATTGATATCCATTTTTGCCGGAGGTTTCTTAGTGACGGCCACCGCACATATTTTAAATCAAATTATAGAAAGAAAATACGATCGTTTAATGAGCAGAACCGCCTCGCGACCGCTTGCATCCGGAAGGTGGAACGTTTCAACGGCGCTTTTACTTGCCTTCATTTTCAGTTTAAGCGGTTTGATGATACTCTATCTCGGAGTAGGCCATTTGGCTGCACTTATTTCATTTATCTCCCTGGTGTTATACGCATTTTTATACACTCCTTTGAAAAGAAAAACCAGGTGGGCTATTCCCATTGGTGCCATTCCCGGTGCGTTGCCGGTATTGATAGGTTATGTTGGAGCCACCGGAAGAATAGATGGATTCGCATTATTTATTTTCTTTTTTCAAATCATATGGCAATTTCCACACTTTTGGTCTATTGCATGGTTATGGCATGATGAATATCAAAACGGTGGATATGATTTATTGCCTTCATCAGGTGGAAGAAACCGCAAAAATGCTTGGATCATTTTCCTTTCGGTTTTTGTTTT
>JALVDN010000061.1 GCA_027008965.1 Flavobacteriales bacterium
AAAAGATTGATGAGATAATCATTTATCTCCGCTTCTTGATTTACATGTATTTTCATATATTTTCTTTTCCATTGCAAAGCTTCGTTCAAAGCAATTCTATAGAACCAAGTGGATAAAGAACTTTTTCCTTTGAAACCGTCTATATTTTTATGTATTTTCAACAAAACCTCTTGCATCACATCATCGGTGGCGGCATGTGTTTTTACAACAGGCCGAATGATGGAATACAACATCTCACCCGAATATCTGATAACTAATTTTATCCGCTTATCGGGATTACGGCAGTTTAATATTTCTTTTTCTTGTTGACGGTTCATTCTTAATAATAACGACTATTAGATGTATATTTTTGACAAAAGTTTAAACGGTAGTATAAGTTAGATGTTTTAAACGGATTTTATGCTGTATGAATTTTTAGAAGCAATTTCTTTTTGACAACTCTATTCATATTATTATTTTCTTGATTATAAAATAACAAAAACTGAAGATAATAAAGATGGTTGTTAGTTAAGTTAAAATCAATACAACTTATTGATGATTAGTAAATTACAATGGTTTATTATGATTTTGTTTTGTTACAAATTTGTTGAAAACCCGGAGCAATTTTTTTTGGAAAATTCCGCTATATTTTGCATATAAAAATTGACCCTAGAAAGTCAAATTTTTTTATTGATATTTTTTAAATTTTTTTCCACAATCCGAAAGCTTGATTTATCTTTGAAAAAGCAAGTTTTCAACAAACCGGAAAATTTTTCAACATGGAAAAAAAATATAAAATAGCCATTGGTAATGATCATGCCGGAACACAATATAAATTTTCCATTATGCGTATGTTACGGGATCAAGGTCATGAAGTAATCAATTTCGGCACTGATACCGAAACAAGTGTAGACTATCCGGATTTTATTCATCCCGTTGCCGAAGCCGTGGAAAAAGGAGAAGTGGATTATGGAATTATTTTATGCGGAAGCGGAAACGGAGCGGCTATCACCGCCAACAAACACCAAGGCGTTCGTGCGGCTTTGTGCTGGTCTAAAGAATTGACAGAATTGGCACGTCAACATAACGATGCCAATGTTTTGAGTTTACCGGCAAGGTTTATATCCGAATACCAAGCATTGAACTATGTTCAAACTTTTTTGACAACACCTTTTGAAGGCGGACGTCATGCCAGACGTGTTAAAAAAATTCCTTGGATAAAAGAATGAACGCCAATCTCCATCAGGCACTTGAAAATTATATCCGTTCGTATTATAGAAACGAGTGGATGAAGGGAATTTTCGTATTTGTTTTTCTCTCATCGGTGCTTTGGATTTTTTTGATTTTTTTGGAGTGGTTTTTATGGTTATCTCCTTCTTATAAAACAGGTTTATATTTCTTCGGTTGGACGGTAACACTCTTTTTTGCTATTAAGTTTGTTTTTTATCCTTTGCTGCAATATTTCGGTTTTTTCAGGAAATTGGATGAATATCAAGTAGCCCGTCAAATAGGAGATAAAATTCCGGAAATTTCGGACGGATTGCTCAACTACTTGGAATTGGAAAAATTAAGCGTTTCATCATCGGCACTTTTACAAACCGAACTTCAACGTCGTGAAAAACTGTTTTCCCGTTATGATTTTAATTTATTACTATCCTTTAGTAAGTATTTTGCTTACATTTATTTATTATTTCTACCCTTGTTTATTCTTGTATTATTAAAAATTTCAGGAAAAGCACCGGACTTCACTTCTTCCTATCAACGTTTGCAAGCCTATCATGTAACTTTTCAAAAGCCGGCGCCATATCATATACAAGTCTTATCGCCTTTAGAAATACCCGATGATACGGTTTATACCTTACGAATTCAAGTTTCAGGTGAAGAATTACCCGAAAAATTATGGGTACAAACGGAGAATGACAAAAGACCTTTCATCCGGGAAAATGATTCGGTCTTTATTTTTAAAATGAACCGTCTTTCTCAAAACCAATCGTTTATTATCACCGATGATTTGTTCCGTTTCGGACCTTATGAATTAAAAATTTTCCACAAACCGGTTTTGAAGGATTACTCCATTGAAGTGAAAGTGCCCGCTTATGTCCGCAGGCATTATCATGATACGATAGTAAAGGAATCTTTTTTGACCGTTCCGCAAGGATCCGTATTGATAATACAATTACAATCAAAATACACGGATTCGTTGTCCGCAAGCAAGTCCGGACTCATTCCGGAAGATCAATCTGTTTTTAAAATACAAGTATTTGAAAATCAAGGATTTGATATAAACTTACATAATTTAAAATATAATCAAATTCGCACCTATCACTTTCAAGTGAATGTTATTCCCGATCGAGCACCTGAAATTTTGGTAAAAACCGTTAAGGACACAACCTCATTAATCAGAAAACATATACATCTCGTTCAACTCAAAGATGATTACAAATTAACAAGCTTGGAACTCCATTATAAGCAACCTGATAGCGCTCATTATAAAGTTCTTAAAATAACCGGTTTACATCAACCTTTTTATACGGCGTCCTATATTTTTCCTCAAGATTTCAAACTCCCCGACACGCTCGTTTATCATTATTTTTTCCGTGTCTATGACAACCGTTCTTTCCATGGATACCAATTCACCGATTCGGAACATTTTGTTTATCGTCCCGGCATCAAATCCCGCCATGATTTGGATAAGCAAGCACATCAAATATTCAATGCTTGGCAACACCAACAAAAGCAATCTAACGAGTCTATTCGTCAACTCCATCAAAGCCTTGAAAATTACAGAAAACAAAAATCATCGCATTGGGAACGCCAAAAAGAAGTTTCCGATTTGTTGCAAGAAACCCGTAAGCAACGTGAAGAACAAAAAAAACTTTTGAAGAAGCTAAAAGAATTATTAAATCTATATGAGCAAGATGCAACCAAAAAAGATGAACTGAAACAAATCAAAAAACGTATTAAAGAACTCGAAAAGCTCATAGAAAAAAACCAAAAAGAAAAAGAACTGGAAGAGCTTTTGAAAAAGATGCAGGAACAAGATATGTTAAACAAGCTGCAAGAACTGAAAAATGAAAATCAATTCAAAAAACAATCTTTGGACCGGGTGCTAGAACTTACCAAACGGTTTTTTATACATGAGCAACTCAATAAAATGTCGAATCAATTAAAGGATTTAGCCAAAAAACAACAAGCATTGGCTCAAAAAAAAGTTCAAAATGAATTCAATCAACAAAAAAATCTGCTTCAAAAAACCGATTCTTTATCCAAACAATTCGATAGTTTGTCGCAAATGAATAAACAACTCAAATCACCTGTGAAAATACCACCTTTAAAAACCGGTTTTAAAGCAGCCAAAATGTTTCAAAAGCAATCTTTGGAAGAATTAAAACAAAACAAGTCGGGAAACGCTCCTCAAAAGAAATCCGCTCAAGAACTCAATCAAATGTCAAGCATGCTTATGCAAATGATGATGCAAGGGAATAAAGATCAACAAAAAGAAGATATTGAACAAATTAAAAAGCTAATACAAACCCTGTTGCTTACCTCTTTTGAACAAGAAAATTTATATCAGCAAGATTACCGGAATATTCATTTATATACGGAAAATTTATTAAAACAAAATAAAATAGATGCAGTTTTACGTGCCGTGTCCGATAGTCTGGAAGCTATTGCCCGCCGGCAACCGGCAATTTCCAATAAAATTTTTGAACATTTATTTGAAGCTTTGAATCAATCCGGAGAATCCATAGCAGCATTGCAGGATAAACATTTTCATATAGCTCAAATCAAACAACACGCCACCTATAAAGAAATAAACGAATTGATTTATTTGCTAAACCTGTTTCTTGAATCCAAAAAAGGAATGGGAATGGGTATGTCATCCGGCAAAAGTCAAGGCGAACAACAATTGCCGTCACTTATCAAAAAACGTTCTGAAAAGTTATCACAACAAATGCAGCAAATGCTCAAACAAGGGAAAAATAAATCATCCCGAACCGGCCAAGGAGAAAAAATGTCCAAACAAGCCTATCAGTTATATAAAGAACATCAACAACTAAAAGATTTATTAAATCAATTCAACGGTCAAAATCCAAACAAAAAAATACAAGCCTTGAATGATAAAATAGAAGCTTTGAGTAAAAAACTACTGAAAGAAGGCATAAAACCCGAAATTTTAAACCAACTGCTTCAATTACAATATGAATTATTAAAAATATTACGTTCCGTTCATCAACAGCATGAAGATAACAAACGTATATCCAAACAACCGCAAAAACAATTTGAAGTACCCGATAGTTTAAAACTTAAACTCATCGAACAATATTTTCCACAATACGAACAACTATATTATCCGCCTTTGCAAATGCAAAAAATATATATGGAAAAATACAAGCAATATAAAACAAAAGTGAAATGATTTTAGAAATACACACATCTAATCATCTGATAATCAATAAAATAAATGAAGAATTAATCGCTTCATGGCTTGATAAATGTGCTACACTTCATAATAAAAAGATTAGTGTTTTAGAGCTTCATATACTTACGGATGAAGAACTTTTAGATATAAATAAACAAATTTTCAATCGGGATTATTTAACAGATGTAATCTCTATAGCTTATCCCGGACCCAATGATATTTCAGGAAGTATA
>JALVDN010000062.1 GCA_027008965.1 Flavobacteriales bacterium
AAGAAACAAAGCTTTTTTAATGGAAAGTTGTTTCAAATTATTTTCCAATTGCTCTTCACTCACAGCTATCAAAAAATCAATTCCTCCGGCCAGTCTTTTCAACAACTTGTACCCTACTCTTTCCTGAACGGGATATCCGTGATGATCATGCCAAACTATTTTCAGATTTTTCAGTAAAAGTTTTTTTAAGAGTAACACCATATAAACCGAAGTGGAATGCGCATGAACAATTTGAATTTTATTTTTTTTGATATATCGGTATAACCTCCAAAATGCACTTATATCCCAAGCGGATTTTTTAGCAAGAAAATGATAATGCACTTTTTCATCCACATCTTTTTTAAAAGGACCTTCCTTGCGTGTGGGTATCAAATGAACTTGATGATATGGTGCCATCAGGTTGGCAATGCGAACCGCCATTCTTTCGGCTCCGCCGGTAGCTAAACTGTCAATCAAGTATAAGATACGCAAGGGTTGTTTCATAAAAACTTTTGTATTTCCTTTTCAAATCTTTCCAAGGTAAATTGCTTGCTCCACTGGTGAGCGGCTTCGGCCTTTTGTTTGTAAATCTCGGGATTTTCCATGTAAAATAAAATTTCCCTGCTGATTTCTTCGGCATCGGGTTTGACAAGACTTCCGCGTTCTCCATAGGCAAGCATGTAAGGAATAGCGGAAATTTTTGTAGATATGGGCAAACATTTCCACACCATGGCTTCGGCTACTACTTTGGGCCAACCTTCGCTACGGCTGGGAAATATCAGAAAATGGGCTTGTTGATAAGCTTTTTTCAGCGTTTCTGCATCTTGTTTGCCGTGCAAAATAATTTCATTCTTCAGGTTATTTTCCAGGATATATTTTTCTATCGGGTTTCGTTCGGGACCGTCGCCATAGATATTCAAAGTGGTTTTTATACCCTTTTCTTTGAGTAAACGAACCGTTTCCACCGCCAATAAAGGCCTTTTACCCGGGGTCAAGGCGCCGGCAAAAATCAGTTTGACCGGTTCTTTCAACGGACGAACGGGAATATCCTTTATTTCTTTCTCGGAATAGCTGGCCGTAAAAAAGGGGACAACATTCGGGGTTTGTCCCGGCCATTCACCATATACCAATACTTTCATATTTTTGGACCAAAATGGTGAAGCCACTATTTTTTTCTGTAAACGGTAGGACCATGGTTGCTTGGCTTTGGGATCCCAATTACCGGCATATTTGGCGGTTTTCTTTTTATGCGGAAAAAAGATTTGAAAAAAACTCCCTATCAAGCCCATATTACCGGGAAGTCGCAGATGAATATGATCGGCTTGCATCATTGCTCTGAAGAGCTTGATTTTTACATACGGAATTTTGAATAGCGATTTCACTATCTCCAAAGGAGATATCAATGAAAAGGCGGGAACAGGTCTGAAATCCACTTCTTTTTTATAAGGCAAGTCAATGGGAGAAGGTTTTTCTTCAAGAATAGGTGCCACCACCATCACTTCATCCACATGTTTGAACCAAAGGTTCATTTCACGCACATAAGGTCCGTAGGCATAAATTTTGCCGTTGTGTTTTTTGTGTTGAACGTGGGTGACTACCAAGAAACGCATGATTTTAATATAAAGGTTTTTCCATATGCCCGGGAATATCCAAGTTCATCATTTTAAGCAACGTGGGTGCCACATTAGCTAAAATTCCGTCTTTTATTTCAGGATGTAGATCATTCGCCACAAGAATAACCGGCACCGGATTGGTTGTATGCGCCGTATTGGGGCTTCCGTCTTCATTGACCATTACATCGGCATTTCCATGGTCGGCAATGACCAGGATGCGATAGCCGTGTTGCAGACCCAACGGAATTAACCGGCTCAAATTGTCATCCACGGCTTCCACGGCTTTTACCGCCGCATTAAAATCGCCCGTGTGTCCCACCATATCCGGATTGGCATAATTTAAAACGATTAAATCGGGCTCGCTTTCTTTGATTTTTTTCATCAGGGCGTCGGTGACTTCGTAGGCGCTCATCTCGGGTTTCAAATCATAAGTAGCCACTTTAGGTGAAGGTATCATGATGCGTTCTTCGCCGGGAAAGGTTTCCTCCCGTCCTCCGGAAAAGAAAAAGGTTACATGCGGATATTTTTCGGTTTCGGCGATGCGGAGTTGGGTTAAGCCTTGTTGGGAAATGACTTCGCCGAGGGTATTTTTCAAATCTTCCTTGGGGAAAACAACTTTAATATCTTTGAAAGTATCGTCGTAATTGGTCATGGTGACAAAATAGAGTGGGAGTTTTTTCATGTTGTATTCCGGGATATCTTTTTGAGAAAGTGCAGTGGTGAGTTGTCGCCCGCGGTCGGTGCGGAAATTGAAGAAAATGACTACATCGCCGGGTTCTATGGTTGCCAAGGGATTTCCGTTTTCACCGGTTTTGACAATGGGTTTGATGAACTCGTCGGTGATACCTTCTTCGTAACTTTCACGAACGGCTTGAACCAAATCCGTGGTTTTTTGGCCTATACCATGCACCAATAAATCATAGGCTTTTTTGATGCGCTCCCAACGTTTGTCCCGGTCCATGGCATAATATCTGCCCACCACCGAGGCCAAATGTGCATTGGGTTTGTCTTTTAAATAGTTTTCCAAATCTTGAATGAATTGAATACCGGAATGCGGGTCTACATCCCGTCCGTCGGTGAAGGCGTGGATGTAGATAGGAACTCCGTATTGGGTTGCCATATCAATCAAAGCATAGAGATGCTTGATGTGGGAGTGAACGCCACCATCGGAGACAAGTCCTAACAGATGAACTTTTTTTTCGTTTTGTTTGGCGTATTCAAAAGCTTGTTTGAGCGTAGGGTTTTCAAAAAACCTTCCGTCGTCGATGGCTTTGTTGATTTTGACCAAATCCTGATACACAATTCTTCCTGCACCCAGGTTCATGTGGCCCACTTCGGAATTGCCCATTTGCCCTTCGGGCAAGCCCACGTTCAATCCGTCGGTGCGCAAGGTGGCATGAGGATATTTTTTTTTCAAACTGTCAAAAAAAGGTGTATGAGCCCGTTCAATGGCCGACACTTCGGGATTGGGATTGATTCCCCATCCGTCCAATATCACCAACATCGCTTTTTGTTTGCCGTCTTCCTTCATCCGGTTTTTTTATTCAAATTTACGATATTTTATCCGGTTGAATATTAACTTTTCTTAAAGATTTTGTTAGCTATGCTTTATAAAAATTTCCGGCGGGGAGACAAGCTTTGGCGCAGGCTCACCCGCCGCCCGAGGAGACCACAGGGCTCCGAGGGTTGCGCAGCAAGACTTTGAAAAAGGCTTGCGAGCAAGCGAAGGGAGACTTTTTTGAAGAAAAAGGCTCCCGGAGCCTCATCTAAAAAATTTTTTTAGTACGGCAAATATTGGGTGTGTTAAAGAGTTGTTAAAACGAAATGAGCGACAGTGGATTAAAATCCAAAAAAACGAGATTAGACATCAAGTTTTTTGAATGAAACGGCATTGCGAAGTTTTTTTTATCTTGTGTGCTTGTAAACCCGGAATGTTATGGATTTGAAATTCAATAAAAACGAAGATCACAATAAATTATTGGTAGCGGAATTGCGCAGGCGGCTTGCGCGCGTGGAACTCGGCGGCGGAAAAAAACGCATTGAAAAAGAGCATGCCAAGGGAAAAATGACGGCACGCGAAAGGGTGGATTATCTGTTGGACCACGATAAACCACAATTGGAAATAGGCGCATTGGCAGGCGATGGCATGTATGAAGAACACGGCGGATGTCCTTCGGGCGGTGTGGTGGTGAAATTGGGATATATTCACGGCAGAAAAGTGATTGTGGTGGCCAATGATGCCACGGTGAAAGCCGGTGCTTGGTTTCCCATCACGGCCAAAAAAAATTTGCGGGCGCAGGAAATAGCCATGGAAAACCGCATACCTATTATTTATTTGGTTGACAGTGCGGGTGTTTATTTGCCCATGCAAGATGAAATTTTTCCCGACAAAGAGCATTTCGGACGGATTTTCAGAAATAACGCAGTGATGAGCCGTATGGGCATTGTGCAAATTGCGGCCATCATGGGGAGTTGTGTGGCAGGTGGTGCTTATTTACCCATCATGAGCGACGAGAGTTTGATTGTGGACAAAACCGGAAGTATTTTCCTGGCGGGGAGCTATTTGGTGAAATCGGCCATCGGTGAAGATGTGGACAACGAGACTTTGGGCGGAGCCACCACGCAAACCGCCATTTCGGGGGTGGTGGATCATAAAGTGCCCAACGACCGCGAAGCACTGGATAAAATCAAGCGTATTGTCAGCAAGATGAAAGAACCGGAAATGGCCGGGTTCAATCGCACCAAACCCAAAAAACCCGCCGTTTCTCCTGAAAATGTTTACGGACTCCTGCCCACCACCCGTCAGGAACCTTATGACATGTATAAAATCATTGAAACCTTGGTGGACGAAGGCAGTTTTGACGAATACAAAGGCGACTACGGCAAAACCCTCATCACCGGTTATGCCCGCATCGACGGTTGGGCGGTGGCCATAGTGGCCAACCAACGCAAGGTGGTGAAAAACGCCAAAGGCGAAATGCAAATAGGCGGTGTGATATATTCGG
>JALVDN010000063.1 GCA_027008965.1 Flavobacteriales bacterium
TTTGGGTGCCATTGCTTTTGCGGTGGTGGTGGCCACTATTGTTCACACTTATTTTTTTCAACCTTTTATCATTCCCACTTCGTCTTTAGAGAAATCCCTGCTGGTGGGCGACTTTATGTTTGTGAGTAAAATGCACTATGGCGCACGCGCACCCATGACACCCTTTGCCGTTCCGATGGTTCATGATACCATTCCGGTTTTGAAAATAAAATCCTATTTGAACCGGCCGCAATTGCCCTATTTCCGTTTTCCGGGTTGGGAGAAACCAAAGCGATTTGAATATGTGGTTTTCAACTGGCCGGCGGATACGGTGGAGCGTTTTTTTACCATATCAAATAAAAGAATTCGAAAACCGATTGATAAAAAATCCAATTATGTCAAAAGGTTGGTGGGCTTGCCGGGTGATACGATTGAAATGCGCAATGGAATACTGTATGTAAACGGCCAAAAGGCTCAATATAAATACCGCCCCAATCTTTTGCATTATTATCATGTGAAAACCAAGGACGGAGTGAGTATTCCGAGGCGGGTTTTCAGACATATTTATGAAAAATATGATGTGGCCAATCCCGCCGACCCCGAAAATGCTCCTATCAAAACCCGCGACGGGTATATTATAAACCTTACCGAAGATGCCGCCGAAGCCCTTAAAAAACTGGATGAAGTGGAGTCGGTGGAATTATTTTTGGATAATGAGAAACGTCCTAGCGTTTTTCCCGGAGACAAACGTTGGTCGATGGACAATTTCGGTCCGCTCTACATTCCTAAGAAAGGCGACAAGGTGATGCTCACCAAAGAAAATTATCCGCTCTATAAAAAACTTTTAGAAGAGTATGAAACCATGCAGTCGTTGAAAGAAAACAAAGTGGAGTTTAAAAATAATACGGTTTATATCAACGACCAGCCGGTGAAAGAATATACTTTTAAACAAGATTATTATTGGATGATGGGCGACAACCGCAACCGTTCGGAAGACTCGCGTGTTTGGGGTTTTGTGCCTTGGACACATATCATCGGGAAACCTGTGTTTATTTGGATGAGCTATGATACCAAGAAAGGAAAAGTGAGATGGGACAGAGTATTTACTACCGTACACGGTGAAGGAAAACGACAAAGTTATTTGATTCCGTTTTTGATATTTCTTGCTTTGATTTGGGGCTATAAAAAATGGCGTAAAAAGAAAAAGTTGAAGAATGGGTAAAACCGTGTTGATACATCCAACCTATTTTCCCAATATTGCTCATTTCATTGTGATGCATGAGGCGGATGAAATTGTTTTTGAGGTGAAGGATTTTTTTGAAAAACAAACTTATAGAAACAGGGCCTATATACACGGTGCACATGGCAAGCAATTATTGACCGTACCGGTGAGGCATGCCAAATCCCTTTCTAAAAAAACATCGGACCAAGCCGAAATTGTGAACGACAGAAATTGGTTGCGTCATCATTGGAAATCTATTGAAACGGCCTATCGAACATCGCCTTATTTTGAGTTCTATGAAGATGATTTGTTGCCTTTTTTCCATAAGAAGTATGAAAAGTTGGTAGATTTAAACATCCAAAGCATATCATTGATTTTTAATTTGTTGGGATGGGAGAAGAAGGTCAGGTTTACGGAAGAATACATTAAATCTCCTTCCGGAATGCTCGATTTCCGTTATTTGGTGGATGCCAAAAAAGATCATGATTACATTAAAAAACTGGAACCCTATACGCAAGTTTTTTCGGATAGAAATGGATTCATACCCGATTTAAGCTTTTTAGATTTATTGTTTATGGAAGGACCTGCATCGATTGAATATTTAAAAAAACATAAAAATTTAATGGTGCCATGAAAAAAATATTTGTTTCAATTCTTGCATTAAGTCTTTTAGCTTCTTGCCAAACATCAGAAAAAAACAAAGAAAAAACAATGCAAAAAGATTATGGCCTACGCCTTGAATATATGGATACAACCGTGAGACCGCAAGACGATTTCTATATGTTTGTAAACGGAAATTGGCAGAAGAAAACCGTGATTCCTCCTGATCGTTCACGATGGGGTGCCTTCAATGAACTCCGAAAACAAACCGATTCGGTTCTGTTGGAACTGGTGGAAAAACTTTCACAAAGTGATCAATATGCCAAAGGAACCGATCCACGTAAGGCTTTGGATTTTTATGCGTCTATCATGGACACGGCCACCCGGAATAAAATGGGAATTGAACCTGCTGTGGAATATTTAAACAAAATCCAAAAAGTAAAAGATAATCAATCACTTCTTGAATACATGATAGAAAACAAGCCCTACTTTTCTTCTCCATTTCTTTCCTTTTATGTTCGACCCGACATGAAAAACAGTAAGGTCAATGTTTTATACTTGACTTCGGGTTCGTTGGGCCTTCCCGAACGGGATTACTACTTAAAAGAAGATGAAGATTCCAAAGAAAAAAGAAAAGCCTATTTGAAGCATATTGAAAAGATGTGGAAATTTCTACCCGGGCAAAAGGACGGAAAAAAGGCGGCACAAAATATTATGGAGATAGAAACCCTCATGGCCCGTCACATGCTTAGCAAAGAAGAAAGACGGCAACCCGAAAAAAGATATAATCCAGTCAGTCTGCAAGATTTACAAAAAGCCGTTCCTTCTTTTGATTGGAAAAAATACTTTACGGATTTAGGCATTCATTCCGACACGATTATTTTAACCCAACCCGGTTACTTGGAGGCTTTTCGTCAAATATTGACGCAAAAAAATTGGAATGCAATTAGAGATTATCTTACTTGGACTTATTTTAGAAGTGTTGCAGGACGGCTTTCGGAAGAAATAGCTGATGCCAACTGGCAATTCTATGGAAAAACACTTTATGGAACCCCGCAACGCCGGCCGTTGAAAGAACGTGCGCTTTCCACTGTAAACCGATACATGGGTGAAGCACTCGGACAAGTGTATGTGGATGAAAAATTCCCTCCCGAAGCCAAAGAAAAGGCCAAAGAAATGGTCAAATATCTTCAAAAAGCCTATAAAAAACGAATTGACAACCTCACATGGATGAGTCCGGAAACCAAAGAAAAAGCCAAGGAAAAAGTGGATAAATTGTTGGTTAAAATAGGTTACCCGGATAAATGGAAAGACTATTCTTCGGTGGAAATCAAATCACCGGCGGAGGGAGGAACGTTTTTTGAAAACGCCAAAAACCTCTCCAAGTGGCATTTTGATGAAATGATCAAAAAATTAGGCAAACCCGTTGACCGGACCGAGTGGGGAATGTCTCCTCAAACCGTAAATGCCTATTACAATCCTTCTAATAATGAAATCGTTTTTCCGGCCGCCATTCTACAACCACCGTTTTATAATTTCAAAGCCGACGCGGCGGTCAATTTCGGAGGGATGGGAGCCGTTATCGGACATGAAATCTCGCACGGATTTGATGATCAAGGAGCCAAATTTGATGTGGATGGAAACTTGAATATGTGGTGGACACCTGAAGATTTTGAAAACTTTAAAAAGCTTGGTCAGAAATTAGCAGGACAATACAGTAAAATAGAAGTTCTTCCCGGTGTTTTTGTAAACGGTGAATTCACCCTTGGAGAAAATATAGCCGATGTAGGCGGTGTGAATGCGGCCTTCACGGCGCTTCAAATGTATTTGAAAGATAAAGGAAGACCTGAGAAAATCAGCAGTTTCACCCCCGAAGAAAGATTTTTTATCTCGTGGGCAACCGTGTGGCGAACCAAATCAAGAGAGGAAGCTTTGAAAAATCAAATCAAAACCGATCCGCATTCGCCCGGACAAGTCAGAGCAACACAGCCTTTGCGAAACATGGAAGCATTTCACCGGGAATTTGAAATCAAACCCGACGACAAAATGTATTTACCTCCTGAAGAAAGAGTGATTATTTGGTAGTACATACCAAAAAGAAAATAGAGTTTCTAATGAGCCTTAACTATAAAATGGTGGATGTTCCTTCGTATGATGTTTTTATCATATTGATTATCACCTGGATATTGTATATCATTCTCAAATTGTTGTATCCTGCCGAATTCAAAATAAACATGTCACGTCCTAAAATCTATTACAGGGAATTTCAAGCGAGAAGCACACACTTTTTTTCCGATTACAGGATATTATCGGGTATCACCATTGCTTTCGTATGGAGTGTTTTTATCAGGCTGATTCTCCCGTTATTTTCAAATCATCCGTTAAAAATCCACTATATCATCTTCATCTCCTTGTTATACATTTTCTCGGTCTTTTTAATTCAATATATTTGGGGACGCTTGGGTAAACACTATTCTTTTTTATCATTCATGAGATTTGCCTATTTAAACCGGTTTGCATACTATGCGAGCTTTATTCTTTTTATCCTATGGTCACTCAGGATACATTTATTAATTAAATTGCTTGTTTTCGGCATCATCACTATGATGTTTTATATTTCTTATCTTTCGGCCGAGTGGAAATTAGCCAAAGAGTTGTCCGTTAAAGATTACATGAATATTTTGTATCTTTGCACACTGGATATGATCCCGGTTGGGATTTTGATTGTATTGATAACATCCTGCTTATGAGCAAAAAAGACACTCCCGTTATAAAAAAAGTAAAAAG
>JALVDN010000064.1 GCA_027008965.1 Flavobacteriales bacterium
TTCATCCCTGTAAGGCGAACGGACAACAAATAAATGATATACATGTGAGAAATCTCCTTTCCAAACAGGCATTTGTATCCATCGATTCTGAATGTTTTGATGATAAAAGCGGGCTATTTTCAACCTGCAGGCATTGAATTCGTTCAGTTTTTTCAATTTTACGGACAAAAATGCGGCTTGCAGTGCATCCAAACGGGAATTGATTCCTTTGAATTTTGAAACGTATTTTTTTTCTTGACCATAGTTTCTAAGATAAGAAATCACCCTAGCCAGTTCTTCATCACCGGTTGTGACCATACCTCCATCGCCTAAAGCTCCTAAATTTTTAGTAGGATAAAAACTAAAGGCTGCGGCATCCCCCCATGCGCCGGCTTTTTTGCCGTGAAGTTCGGCTCCATGCGCTTGTGCCGCATCTTCAATGACCAGCCAATTTCTTTCTCCGGCCAATTGCATAATTTCTTCCATTCTACTCATCAATCCGTATAAATGCACGGGAATAATACCTTTAATCCTCGGCCGGTTTAAAGAACGAAGCATCTCCACAGAAATATTGTAGTCATCATCCGGTTCTACAAAAACGGGTTTCATACCAGCCCTGATAACCGGTAAAACGGTGGCTATATAGGTATGTGCCGGAACAATGATTTCATCACCTTCATGAAGTTTTCCGAGAATTTTGTAGGCTTCCAATATCATATACAAAGCATCCAAACCATTCCCGGTTCCCACCGCAAAACCTGTTCCCGTGTATTGACTCCAGTCTTTCTCAAATCGTTCCGTAAGTTCTCCTAAAATCAAAGGTTTTTGCAAACTATTAGAAAATACTTTCAGCAATTCCGGTTTGAAATGTTCATTTATTCTTCCAACATTTAAAAAAGGTACTTCTTTTCGTTTCACTTATTTACAATTCATCAACTAAACGTTAAATTCCCACAAAAATTGCGCCATGGGTTCGGCGCCGAAACTATATTTCCAATAGACTAAATTTTGATCGGGTTGACCTTTACTTTCGGCTGCTCCCAAGCCGATGAAATCATAATCATTATTATAAGCTTTCCGGATCAATTCCCACACCAAATAATCCACCATAAACCGATTTTCAGATAAACCGGGCAATACCGATAAATATTGAAAATGCCATACTTTTTTCTTCTTGTAAATCACACTACCCACCACGGGTTCTTCATCCAAGTATCCTAAATATAATTGAATATGACGAGGAAATTTTGATACTAAATACTTCATTTCTTGCAAGGAATGTACAGGTTTGGCTTGATGCCTGACTTTTAAATTTTTTTCCAAAATACTCCAAAATACATCCCACGCACCGGAGGGTTCAATTTTGATTTTTTTCCCTTGGGCCTGCGCCAAAGACCGTCTTCTGTTTCTGTTGAGTAGTTTTTCTATTGGTTTCCGGGTATCAATAAACCAGAAAATTGTTTTTTTCTTGATTTCTCCGAAATGATCATAAACCATCCGGTTCTTTTCGGTTAAAAATTTATAGTAAAACAATGGAATTTCTTTCATTAAAAGTTTTTCAAATCCTTTATTGTTCAGGTATTGTAAAACATGCCTCCAAATTTCTTCCGATTCATCGGGTGTAAAATTTTCCTTCCAAATCCAACCTCCATAGGTCAATCCGTTGTGGCTTATAAGTATATTATGCTCCGCATGAGCGGGCAATATTCCAATCAACTTATGCCCTTGATAAATCATAAGCGAATGGTCGGCAAATCTATCGGCATGATATTCCATATAATCACGCTTGTGGATAAAGGTTCCGTTGACGGAATTTTCCACCATTTGATCCCATTGCGATTTTTGGGAAGGATGATATTTAAGAACTTGAATATTCATTTCAAAGCCGGAATGATTTTATTTATCGGAAAGCTTAGTATTCTACCTTCCTGATGCAATGTAAGCAAATCATCTTTGATGGAAATGATTTTACCTTCAAAAGTGTTGTTTTCAAACATCACGCCTGCTTTTTCACCGGGAGTATGCCAATAATAAACATATTTAGAAAAAATTGCATAGGCTCCGTATCGATATAATTTTTTCATTTGTGAGACAATCCGTATAATCCATTCATTTACTTCGGTCTCCTTACCTGTTTCCGATAAAACCGAAACGGCTCCAAGCCTTCCGGGGAATTCCGTTTGGTTCACATTCAACCCGATGCCGATTAAGCTTGCATGGATTTTTTTATTTTTAATGATATTCTCAACGAGTATGCCCGCTATTTTCTTTCCGTTCACCAAAATGTCGTTGGGATATTTGATTGACACATTCTTCAATCCATGGGTTTCCAAAACTTTTGCCAAGGCCACAGCCGGCAATTGATACAAAAAATAAGCGTGTTCAGTATCCAAGCCGGGCTGGAAGTATACCGTAAAAAGAGCATTTTCCCCCGCTTTTGAAAACCATTTTTTATACCTCCTTCCCCTACCCCGGGTTTGATATCCGGCCGATATAACCGACCATTCGGGTGGTGTATTTTTCCCTAAAATTCTTTTAAACTCGTCTTGCGTGGACGTAAGCTCGTCGAAGTGACAAATCACAAAAAAATCCCTGTTCGAATCAATCATGATATAAATGATTTTTTATGAAACTTGCCACGGGATTTTTTATATCAAGCGATTGATTTAGCTTTTCAAACCATTTATCCGCATTGATCTTGCCTAATTCCACCCCGAATTGGTCAAAGGCATTGATATTCCAAAAAATGCTTTCCACATAGGTTTTATGTTCAAAAAGAGCCAAAAGAAATCCAAGGTTTTCCGGTGTTAACCGGTCAAACAATAACGTAAGCGAAGGTCGGTTGCCTTCAAAATGTTTATAGGGCAAATCATTTTGTTTTCCAAAAGCCAAACTTTCGGCTTGCGCAAGCAAATTAGCCAGTAAAAACCGGTCATGATTTTCAACACTGCTTCCGGAATGAACATAGGCTAAAAATGTAACGGGAACCACCTGTGTCCCTTGGTGTAGCATTTGAAAAAAAGAATGCTGAGCATCAGTGCCGGTGTCGCCAAAAACCACGGGAGATGTGGAATAGTTCGTTTTTCTGCCGTCGGTTTGCACATTTTTTCCATTGCTTTCCATCACCAGTTGTTGTAACCAAAACGGAAAAAATTTCAATCTTTGGCGATAGGGAATATATGCCTCCGTATGATACCCCCAAAAATGAGTGTGCCAAATCGTAGCAAAAGCCAATAAAACAGGAATATTTTCTTTCCACGCTTGATTTCTAAAATGCTTATCCGCTTTTTCGGCACCCTTTAACAATGCTTCAAAAACATCATAACCCAAACTTAAAGCAATGCTCATCCCCACAGCTGACCACAATGAATAACGGCCTCCTACGCCGTCCCACATCAGAAAAATTTTTTCCCGGTCAATGCCAAATGCTTCGGCTTTTTCGGGTTTTGAAGTAATAGCCGCAAAATGTTTCAAAACAAAATCTTCCGATAATTTTTCTCCGGTTTCCTTGATGTATTCGGCATTTTTGAGCGTTTCTTTGGTAGAAAAAGACTTGGAAACCACCAAAAACAAGGTTTCATCCAAAGGGAATAGTTTCAAAACTTTCTTTACTTCTTCACCGTCTATATTGGATAAATAGTAAACCGGAAAACTTTTTTCGTCTTTCAATGCAAAAACAACCGTCTCCGGACCAAGTTTGGAACCGCCGATTCCGATATTAACGATATATTTCAAAGGTTTTCCCGAAAATCCTTTCAATCTGCCGGCTCTAAATCGCTTGGAGAAATCTTCTATTCTTTTCCTGACCCGGGTTATTTCTTCTTGAATATTTTCTCCATTTATCATTAATGGTTTTCCTGAAAAATCACGCAGTGCCGTATGAATAGCAGGACGCTTTTCCGTACGGTTTACCATTTTTCCTTCAAATAAAGCCTCAATGGCTTCACCTAATTTCAATTCATCGGCCATGTGTGAAAAAAACTCCAAAACCTCTTCGTCCCATCGCACTTTGGAAAAATCCAAAAAAAAACGACCTTCCTCCAACGAAAAATTTTGTAGTCTTGCCGGATTATTTTCAAAAAGTGTTGTTATACTTGTTTGTGCCAGTTCGGATTGTTTTTTCAACAACAAAGGATATAAACTTGTTTCCCGGAAATTTTTCATTTATCAATGTATGTCTTTGTCCAATTGATTTTTTAAACTGTCTATAAATTGGAAATAAGATGGCAACAAACTGCTGTCCAATGCTTTGGCTTCGGGCATTTTTTCCTTGAGCGGATCCACTTGCCTGCCGTTTTTCCAAAATCTGTAGCACACATGCGGCCCGGTTGTGAAGCCCGTCATTCCCACATATCCAATCACTTGTCCTTGTTTCACCCGGACACCCGGCCGGATGCCTTTGGCAAAATTCCGCATATGCAAATATTGCGTAGCGTAGGTGGAATTATGCCTGATTTTTACATAATTTCCATTCCCGCGCGTATAGCCCGCTTTCTCCACCACCCCGTCGGCAGTAGCATAAATAGGGGTTCCCACGGGAGCGGCAAAATCGGTTCCCAAATGGGGTTTCACACGACCGTAAATTCTTACATATCTC
>JALVDN010000065.1 GCA_027008965.1 Flavobacteriales bacterium
AGAGCTTTTTTGTGTTTGCAGTTTTTTCCATCGTTGTTTCCATTCTTTCAATCCTTGGACCGCCAATATCAAAAATATGAAATATTGAATTCCCGTGAAACCGTAGCCTTTAATAAAATACAAAGGAACCGAAACAATGTTTACGGCTATCCAAAAATGCCAACTTTCTATTTTTTTCATGGCCATCAACCACATGGCGGCAAAGGCCGCACCCGTGGTAAAAGTGTCTAAATACGGTGTGATTTTCCTGATTTCGGCCAGCTTTCCCGTTTTCAAGTGTTCCCATACATATTTTATGCTTTCGGATAAACCTAATTCTCTTGGCATTACTTGATAATACCTGTAAACGGCAATCACAAAGGCCGAAGTGAAAACAAAAATCAAAAAGGCAATAAAATAATCACGGGTTGAGGAATGGGAGATTTCACGCTGTTTGTGATTTTTGCCTGTGGGTTTGAGCCACATGTACCATCCGTAAATACTCATCAAGGTGTAGTAGATATTGATGATTAAATCGCCATACATTTGCCAGTGCGAAAGCAGGTAAACATAAATCGATGTGCTGATGATTCCAACAGGATAAACCAGGATGTTTTCCTTTTTGGCGTAATAGACACTTAAAATACCCAGAAATGCGGCTAAAAACTCAAGGAAAATAAAAATCCATTCCGTGTTCCTATAGGGATCAATAAAGAAATCAATAATAGGTTGCATTAATGCGTTTGTTTATTGATAATTTCGGTCAATTTACGTCCATAATAACTGTTTTTTACTTCTTGGGTCAAGCTTTTATATATGGTGTCCAAAGCTTTGGGATTATCACCGAATTCAACAAAAGCCACGTATGCTGCAATGGGTTTGTCTTTATGGTTTATGGCAAAATTCAGGGCATATAATTTTCTTCTTTTTTCCAAACCGAAGGCTTCTTTTTCCCATACCTTTTTTATACTGTCGTTTTTGGGAAGATTGGGGTCTAATCTTTTTTTAATTAAATCTAGTTTTTGGTCGTTATATTGACTTAATATTTTTTGATATTCTTTCCATAAACGTGTGTTTTCTCCACCCGAAAGATATTTGTCCACACCGAAATTTTCAAGTTTGGTTTGAAGTTGCATTGTAGTATCATCCGAGAAAAAGAGTAAATATTCTCCGGGGCGTTCTTTGATGGTGAGGGCTAATAATTGAGGCTCCACGCCGGATAAATCAAATCTGAAATGGCCGTCGGCGGTTTTTATTTTCAATGAATCAATGGGAACCAGACTATCTTTTTCCACCCGGTTTAAAAGAAGGGTTCCCTTTCTGAATCCGATGATTTTACCTTCCAATACGGCTTCCGGTGAGGATTGCTCACAGGATTCCAAAATCACAAAAGCCAAAGCGAATAAAATCCATTTTTTTATCATGCGTGTTTGTTTTTTATCGAAGCCATTCCGTTACCCAAGACATTAAAATGGCCGAGGCCCAAGCGCCGTAGGTTCCCACCACATAACCCAAGATGGCCAACAGGGCACCCACACTTGTCAACGCCGGATGAAAGGCCGAAGCCACAATGGGCGCCGACGCCGCACCACCGACATTGGCTTGACTTCCAACAGCCAAAAAGAAATAAGGAGAACGGGATATTTTGGCCACCACAATGAGCAATATGGCATGAAAACTAATCCAAATCAATCCCAATAAAATAAGTTCGGGTTGATCAAGCATTTTGCCTAAATCGATTTTCATTCCTATGGTAGCCACCAAATAATAAATAAAAACACTCCCGATTTTGGAGGCACCCGCTCCTTCCATATTTTTGATTTTTGTAAACGAAAACAAAATGCCGGCCAGTGTGGCCAATGAAATCAACCAAAAGAAATGTGATCCGAGTGAAGAAAGTTTGGATTTCTTGTCGGCTACCACCGGAAAAGTTTCTTTGAGGAACGAAGAGATGGCATCCGCTCCGGCATAAGCCATGGCCACAGTGAAAAAAGCTATACCCAGAATAATCATATAATCTTTCAATTGAGGAATACGTTGCGTTTTTTTGTTGAACTCCTCTACTTTTTTTCTGAGTTCTTCAATGGCGGACGTGTCGGCTTTCAACCAACGGTCGATTTTTGGGGCATAAGGGATGCCTATCAATAAAACAGCCATCCAAATATTGGCCACCACTATATCCACCAAAACCATTCCGCCATATAAATCCTGATTGTATTCAAAAATTTCAAGCATGGCGGCTTGATTGGCACCGCCACCGATCCAACTTCCCGCCAAGGTGGCCAATCCACGCCAAGTAGCATCATGTCCTTGTGCGGCTATCAGATCTGGGAAAAACGAACCCGTTATATACAATGCAATAGGTCCGCCTAAAAGAATGCCCACCGTTCCGGTGAAAAACATCAAAAGGGCTTTCCAACCCAAGCGTGCTATGGCTTTCAAATCAATGCTGAGCGTGAACAAAATTAAAGCTGCCGGAAGCAACAATCTGGAGGCAATCCAATAGAGTTTGGATTTGACTTGGATTTCTTTGCCATCCACAATTTCAGTCCAACTTTCGCCTATTAAACCTGTGAAAGTCAGAACGGCCGGAAACATATATGCCAATAACAAGGCGGGAACTACGGAATATAATTTTTTCCAAAACGGATGTTTGGAGTGTGCTGTATAAAAAATGATACCAAGCGTTCCGGCAAGTATACCAAACGTTATCAAATCGTTTTTTATGAGCGGGTCATTCATCATGACAGATTTTAAGCAACGAATTTAAGAAATTATGTTTACATTAAGATTTAAATTGAATTAACTTTCTTATTTTTGATGTGAAATAGAAACCCTAACATCATGAAAAGAACCCTTTTTTTATTGCTGTTGGTTCCCGTCTTTATTTTTTCACAACAAAACAGGATGTGGATACCTTCCGAAGCGCACACTGCCTATAATAATATGGTAGAACAGGGAGCGCAATTTCCTTATGAAGCTCTTTATAGTCCCGATAAATCTTCTTTTAACGATGCAATCGTATGGTTTAACGGTGGATGTACGGGAGAAGTCATTTCTCCCCAGGGATTGATATTGACCAATCATCATTGTGGTTATGGAGCCATTCAAGCGCATTCCACTTTGGAACATAATTATGTGGAGGATGGATTTTGGGCAAAATCTTTGGATGAAGAATTGCCCAACCCCGGTATGTATGTCACCTTTGTACGGAAAATCATTGATGTGACGGATAAAATACTTGATGGTATCACTGACAAAATGGAAGAAAGCGTAAGACAAAAACTCATAAATGCCAATATTGAAAAGCTAAAAAAAGAAATACCCCGTGAAAAATGGCAGGATGTAAGGGTTAAATCCTTTTTCTACAGAAATAAATTTTATGCTTTTGTAGAAGAAACTTATAAAGATATCAGATTGGTGGGTGCACCGCCTTCATCAATTGGGAAATTCGGAGCCGATACGGATAACTGGATGTGGCCTCGCCACTCGGGCGATTTTTCGCTTTTCAGAATTTATGCAGATAAGAATAATCGGCCTGCGGAATACAGTAAAGATAATGTGCCGTATAAACCCAAAGCCTATTTACAAGTCAGTGATCAAGGTGTTCAAGAAGGTGATTTGATTATAGTATATGGATTCCCTGGACGTACGCAGCAATATTTACCTTCGTTCAGGGTGGAGCAAATCACTGAAAAAATAAATCCGGTCAGAATACAAATTCGTGATATTTCACTTGGAATAATGGATAAATACATGCGTTCAAATGATACGATTAAACTCAAATACACTTCGCACTATGCAAGAATTTCCAATTACTGGAAAAAATGGCAAGGAGAAAATCTGGGAATAAAGCGCACGCATGCCATTGAAAACAAAAAACATTTGGAAAAAGATTTTCTTGAAAGTTTGAAAGATCATGGAGGAACAGCGGAAGAGCTCAGAATTCTGGAGAAATTAAAGCAAGCATTTAAAGAACTGGAAGAACCCGAATTGGCCAGGGCCATATTTTTTGAAACCGCATATATTAATAATAAATGGATGCAACGGGGTTTTTCTTTCTCAAGATTTGAACAAGCTTTGG
Source organism: Flavobacteriales bacterium (assembly GCA_027008965.1). Classification (GTDB taxonomy): domain Bacteria; phylum Bacteroidota; class Bacteroidia; order Flavobacteriales; family Flavobacteriaceae; genus JAADED01. Next base: position 4,064 of record JALVDN010000065.1, read on the forward strand.
CTTCAGGTGATGAAAAGACCGTTCAAAAAGCGCTGAAGGATTTATCAAATCAGATTTCCTTCAAAAATGATGATCCGAGAGTGGAAGAAGAATTATTTGTATCCATGATGGATTATTTAAAACATCATTTGCCTTCAAAATATATGGATGAAAACCTGAAAAATACGGATTATAAAAAGCTGGCTAAGGAAATAAAAGAAAATTCCATTTTAGCTAGTCAAGAAAAATTTGAAGCATTTTTGAAATTACCTAAAGAGAAAATGCAAGAAGTCTTAAAAAACGATAGCGGACAAACTTTGGCACGGGCTTTGATTGGAGTATATTACAACAAAATCAACCCCGATTACATGCAAAATAATTCCGAAATTAATAAATTGATGCGTGAGTACATGCGGCTTCTTTTTAAAGCCTACCCACGGCAAAACTTTGTCCCCGATGCCAATAGTACTTTGCGTGTAAGTTTCGGAGAAGTAAAAGGCTATGACCCGCGTGACGGGGTACATTATGAACCC
>JALVDN010000066.1 GCA_027008965.1 Flavobacteriales bacterium
ATAAAAATTACTCTTAGTATGCCTACCCGGCATCATCATACCAAAAGGATAATAATCACTAAATGAAAGAACGCTTGGGACAAATATAGGCATTTCTTGGCTGTTTTGCAAAACTTGGGCTATATCAAGTCCGGTTACGTCGAGAATTTCTATGTTGTCGAGGGTGAATGTGCCTTGAGCTTTTTCGTAGGTTAAGAACGATAGGGTGTAACTGCCGGTGGTTGGGGCTGTAAACGTGTAACTTAGGTGTCCGGTTTGTTTTTGTTCTATAAGCTCTTTTATAACTGCATCATTCGAAGTATTATCCAAAATGATTACTTCAAACATGCCTTCGAGTTCGTAGGATGTTATAGCAAAGTTTTAAAGCCAAAAAAGCCACTCAAAAACAAGTGGCTTTTTTGGTTTTATTTAGCTTTTACCACACGATTTTTTTTAAGATTAAACTACCACCAGCTACAAGCTGGCGACAGCGGGGGCAGGCATCACTAATGCAAACGATATAAACACTTAAGCCAACCAAACTGTTTTATATATGCTTTTATTTTTTTTCCTTCTTCTTTTACTTTATAAGTAGTTCGAGTACAAATATCAGTTACAAAAAATTTCTTTATTTTGTTTTCAAGTGGAAGTACTATTTTTTCTTTTTTGGCATAAACAATGTACTCTATACCAAGATTAAATCTATAACCACAATCCCCATGTCCTAGACCTGTTACTATTGTAATTTTATATTTTTTTTTACCTTTATAGCTTTTTTCTACTTTAAACGTGTATTTAATCATCTTTTTGCTAGGCCACAATGTGTCAATGACAAATATTTTCTTTTCAATTAGTTTTCCTTTAAAAACTAAATCCGATGTATTCATTGCTTCATCAACATTTGGTTTTCCTCCTATGCAACTACAAGCAAAGGAATAATTTACAATGAAGAACAACCCAACTACTAAGAATATCTTTTTTTGTCTCATTTTATTAACAACTTATTTGTTTTTAGTGAAAACAATATTATTATTTTATTCGCGTATCAGGCTCAATTGATTTTAAAGGAACAGGATTTACAATCCGGGTGCCTATAGGTGTTATTTTATCTTCGTTAATAATAGTAACATTTGCGCTTCCTTCAACATTAATGCCACTAACTTTATCTCGCGCATAATTTATAATCATTTGTACATCTTCATTAGAAATACTGAACAAATTAAAACCGCCTTTTTCATTCTTTTGAGCACCCTCATAATCCATAATGCCTCCATCAGCGTAATATGTACCTTCCTTTTTATCATCTAATCCAAGTAAATGTCCAATTTCATGACTAACAAGATCTGGGGATTCTCCCATATCACCATATTTTTTATGTGAATTCATCCATGTCATTTCTCCTAAATTAGTAACCCCCCCTATAAATTTTTCCCCTTTAACAAGTTGGGATTTATCACTTTCATTACCAACGTATAAATTTCCGATAATATCTTTAGTTGTCATATTTTTTGCATGTGTAGTAGCCATAAATAATTTTTTTTCTGCTAAACTATTTATAATTTTACCATTCTTTCTAATAGTTACACTAGCAGCTTCTTCGTCGGAAATTGGTTTAGGTTTTATGACATTGATTTGAAAGCTAACCTTCATTTTCCCAATATTAGCAGTTTTTTCATTCCAAGCTTTAGCAGCTGCCAAAGCTTGTTTATATGTTTTCATACTTATAGTGTAAATATTGGCAACTATAACAATAGTTTTCTTCTTGTAATTTATTCTAACACCAAAATCATTCCCATCATTATCAACAAATATAATAGGGTTATTTCCTGTAAAATGGTAAGGGCTTAAATCAGGATGTTTTTTAAATAATGCGTCAGTAGAAAACCACCTACCAATCCTGCTATCATACATCCTCGCTCCAAAATCAACACTATTTCCATTCCCTTTAATCTCCTTGTCATTTTCCTTACCATTAAATCCATACCTATAAAAACTACTCCTCGCATGCCTACCCGGCATCAACATACCAAACGGATAATAATCACTAAATGAAAGAACGCTTGGGACAAATATAGGCATTTCTTGCGAATGTGCGGCTACTTCGGCGGGATTTAATCCGGTTATGTCCAGAATTTCTATGTTGTCGAGGGTGAATGTGCCATGGGCTTTTTCGTAGGTTAAGAACGATAGGAGCGACGGCAGCTAGTGGAAATATTAGACTACCACACGAGAGGACTCGTGCGGCAGCGGGGCACACTTCAAACATGCCTTCGAGTTCGTTGGATGTTATTGCAAAGTTTTAAAGCAAAAAAAGCCACTCAAAAACAAGTGGCTTTTTTAGTTATTTTTAGTTTTTACTACACGTTTTTTTAAGATTAAACCACCACCAGCTACAAGCTGGCGGTAGCGGGGGTTATTCAAACTTGTTAAAATCAACAAATACAATTTCATTTGTATACATTCCGGTTACAGCCATTAATACACCATTTTCAAAAGTTATAACTTTTTCATACATAAAAGGAAAATCAACAACTTGCCATTTGCGTTCATTTTGTTTTTTATACATTAACTTGTAGGAAGAACCAAGAAGGACACTATTACTAATTATAACAATTTGAAAATCTTTATATAGATATAGTTCTGATGGATAGTCATTTTCATCTAATAAAAGTTTTTCAACTATTTTTAGTTCATTTTTTGAAGCATCCAATACTTTTATAAAGCTATAATCTTTATTTTTAGTCAATAAATATATTTTATTTTTAAAAGGTTTAATTTTCCTTACTTCTTCATTTTCAGGTAGTAGTACATCTTGACCAAACTTAAAAGTTTTCAAATCTAAATATAACAGTGATTTTTTCTTTAAATCAGAAAAAGGCCATCTTACACCAAAAAGCTTATCATTCCAGACACAATAATCAATAAAATCATCTTTTTCATTGGGCTTCATTAATATATCATGTTCATTCCAAGATAAACCACCATCTTTTGTCTTTAAGATTGTAAAACCGAATTGATCTGAGTCTTTAATAAAATAGTAAGTTAAACTATCTTTTATAGTTAATAAATCTGTATTTTTATAAGGAACCTGTATTTTTTTCCAACTCTTACCCTTATTTAAATAATAAACATTTTCATAATAAGGTTTAACTTTGTAGTTTAAACCGGATGCTACAATAAAACCGGAATATTTATTAAAGTTGGTTATGGTATTACAATCAAAATCATTTCTTTCACCAACAATAGTATCTTGCAAATAATTATATTGAAGGATAAAGGGATTTTCATCTTCTAATTTAGAATCATAAGTACCAATCATTTGTGATCCTCCTAAATAAACATTTTGTTTGTCAATTAATTGAATCGCATCAACAAATTGTCCTTCTTTTAAATCTATTTTTTTTAAAGACCAAAAATCATCATAAAATTTACAGCTATGTAGCATAAAAGCCAAAATAATATTTAAATAAAGTTTTTTCATTATAAACCGGCTGATTTTCTAATCATTTTTCTTATCAATTTTTCTAATTCTTGAGCGCCCCTTTTAATTACCTCTTTCTTTATTACTTCTTTTTGATAGAAACAATATTTTAGTAAATGTTTTACAAACAACGCTCTATGAGTATCATAATATTTAGTTTGTTCAACTACAATATCCTCCGCTTGTTTTATGCCAAGGGGGGGTATTAAATCTTTTGTATCAGGTGTTAAGGCAATATAAGTTTTATCTAAAAAGTCTAATGCAAGCATTCCAAGATTTAAATTATTTCCAGTTTTGTTTATATATGCAGGAACGTGAGAATCAAATGCAAACTTTTGAAATGCCGAATTATTCAATTCAAGTTCTTTTCCGTCTTTTTGTTTTAGTCTGTTTTCCATTTCTATTTGAAGATTTTTTCTTGCAAGAACTAACCATTTTTTCCCCTTTGAAGATAACTTAAAATATGTTTCAAACGTAAATCTTCTAATATATTTATCACCATAATTTAAGTAATATTCAGGTGCTGAAGCATTTTCCTTACCTGCTAATCCTGCTCTTACATTAAAGTCATCGTATCGCCACCTATAATAATTAATGTCTCCTAATTTTTCTTCGGGATATGCTGTTGGATTAAAATGTTTAATATGCCTTTTTGCTAATTCAACTATTTTAGCCGGTGAACCGTTAAAATAAATTTCACCTTCTGGCAAAGGTTTTGCATCCTAGGCAAAAGATAATTGGCATTTTCCATCTTCATTTTGTGTTAATACGTGCTCTTCTAGCCCTTCTAGTTCAACTGCGTGAATCACCTTATTCCCACTAAAACTATAAGGCGTATACCAAGGATACTTTTTAGTAAGCGGGTCCACAGCAAAGAACCTACCTATACGCGGGTCGTGCATGCGGTATTTGTAGTTTAGACTGTTGCCTCTGCCTTTTACTTCATCATCTCGCTCTTGCCCTTGGAAACCGTAGCGGTAGAAACTGCTTTCTTTATGCCGCCCCGGCATCATCATACCAAAGTCTTCCCGCATTGTAAACTTATATAAAAATACTTCGCTTACTTGTATTTTTATTAAGTTTTTCAAGCGGGATTAA
>JALVDN010000067.1 GCA_027008965.1 Flavobacteriales bacterium
GACGTTGTGATGCCAAGTATCTTTTAACATCTAAATACATGGCGTGCTCATTGGGTTCTATTCCGAATATATCATCGGATAGCTCTACTGTTTTTCCGGTCTCTTTTCCGTCAATATTATATACTTTAACTTTCATCACTTACGAATTAATAAATATGCATTTTTATGTCCGGGAACACTCCCTTTAACAATTAGCAAGTTCTTTTCGGGAATTATTTTTACCACTTTCAAGTTCTGAACCGTAACTCTTTCATTACCCATTCTTCCGGCCATTCTCATTCCCTTAAAAACTCTGGAGGGATCGGCCGAAGCACCGATGGATCCAGGAGCTCTCAATCTGTTGTGCTGACCATGTGTGGCTTGTCCGACACCGGCAAAACCATGTCTTTTCACAACACCTTGAAAACCCTTTCCTTTAGAGGTTCCGGTGATATCAACATATTCTCCTTCAACAAAAACATCTTCTACCCTGATTTCATCACCGGGTTGATATTCTTTTTCAAATCCTTGGAATTCGACCACAACTTTTTTCGGCGTAACCCCGGCCTTATCAAAATGTCCTTTCAACGGCTTGTTGGTTCGCTTTTCTTTTTTGTCATCGAAACCAAGTTGCAAGGCTTCATATCCGTCCCTTTCCTTGGTTCTGACTTGTATTACATAATTAGGACGTACTTCTATGACCGTTACGGGTATATTTTTCCCGTTTTCGTCAAAGATGCTCGTCATCCCTATTTTCTTTCCTACTAGACCAGGCATTGTATTATTGTTTTATCAAATTTTAATATCTACATCTACTCCACTGGGCAATTCCATCTTCATCAAAGCGTCAATCGTTTTTGCCGATGAACTATATATGTCAATCAATCTTTTGTGTGTATTTAATTCAAATTGCTCTCTGGATTTCTTATTCACGTGAGGAGAGCGTAATACCGTAAAAATACGTTTTTTGGTAGGCAAAGGTATCGGCCCGTTTACCACAGCACCTGTTCCTTTAACTATTTTCACAATTTTCTCGGCGGATTTATCCACCAGATTGTGATCGTATGATTTCAATTTAATTCTTATCTTCTGAGTCATGACCTATATTTCTTTTATTCTGTTTCTTTCTTGATCACCTCTTCGGCTATATTATCGGGGGCAGGAGCATAATGTGAGAACTCCATGGATGAAGTGGCGCGTCCGGAAGATAAAGTACGCAATACCGTCACATATCCAAACATTTCAGATAATGGAACATGCGCTTTGATCACTTTAGCGCCTGCTCTGTCATCCATGCTCAAAATTTGTCCTCTTCTCCGGTTCAAATCACCCACGATATCACCCATATTCTCTTCCGGTGTCACTACCTCTAACTTCATAATAGGTTCCAACAAAATTGGATTGGCTTTTTTGGCGGCTTCTTTGAAACCTAATTTGGCAGCCAATTCAAAGGATAAAGAATCCGAGTCAACCGGGTGGAACGATCCGTCTTTCAAAGTCACTTTCATGGATTCCACCTCGAAACCTGCCAAAGGTCCCGATTTCATGGCTTCTTGGAATCCTTTTTCTACGGATGGTATATATTCACGAGGTATATTACCTCCTTTAATTTCATTTATAAATTCAAGACCTTGTTTACCTTCTTCTGCCGGTTCAAGCGTGAAAATTATATCGGCAAATTTACCACGTCCACCGGTTTGTTTCTTATAAACTTCCCTGTGATCAACAGCAGTGGTAAGTGCTTCTTTATATTCCACTCTGGGCTGTCCTACATTGACATCCACTTTAAATTCGCGCTTCAAACGATCTACAATAATTTCCAAGTGTAATTCACCCATTCCTGATATAATGGTTTGACCGGTAGATTCATCCGTTTTCACTTGGAAAGTAGGGTCTTCTTCCGCCAATTTGGAAAGGGCCATACCCAATTTATCCATATCGGCCTTGGTTTTGGGCTCTACGGCAATACCGATAACCGGATCGGGAAAATCCATGGATTCCAAAACAATAGGATGTTTTTCATCGCATAGTGTGTCTCCGGTTTTGATATCTTTGAAACCTACACCGGCACCGATATCACCTGCACCGATTTTTTCAATGGGGTTTTGTTTGTTGGCGTGCATTTGGTAAATACGGGAAATTCTTTCCTTCTTATTGGTTCTGGTATTCAAAACCGTACTTCCGGCATTGAGTGTTCCCGAATATACTCTGAAATAAGCCAATCTTCCCACATAAGGATCGGTTGCAATTTTAAAAGCCAAGGCAGTGAAAGGCTCATCATAACTGGGTTTTCTGTAAACCGTCTCTCCGGTGCGCGGATCCGTTCCTTCAATGGCTTCAATATCCACCGGAGAAGGAAGAAACCTAACAACCGCATCCAACAAAGCTTGAACACCTTTATTTTTAAAGGCCGAACCGGCTAACATCGGAATAATGGACATATCGATAGTAGCAGCACGTAGCGCTGCAATAATTTCATCTTCGGTGATGGAGTCTTCATCTTCAAAAAACTTCTCCATCAAATTTTCATCATATTCTGCAACGGCTTCAATCAACTTTCCTCTATATTCTTCCACAACATCCACCAAATCATCGGGAATGGGCACTTCCTCATAGGTCATTCCCATATCATGTTCATTCCAAATGATAGCTTTTTTGGTGATAAGGTCCACTACGCCTTTAAAGTCGGCCTCTTCGCCGATGGGTACTTGCAAAGGTACTGCATTTCCGCCCAACATCTCCTTCACTTGATTGACCACATTAAAAAAATCGGCTCCCTGACGGTCCATTTTATTCACAAAACCTATTCGGGGAACCTTATATTTATCAGCTTGACGCCACACGGTTTCGGACTGAGGCTCCACACCGTCCACAGCACTAAATAGAGCCACCATACCATCCAACACCCGCAATGAACGCTCCACCTCAACGGTGAAATCCACGTGACCTGGTGTATCAATAATATTTATTTGGTAGGGTTCTCCTCTATAATTCCACGTACAACGAGTGGCCGCAGAAGTAATGGTAATACCACGTTCTTGCTCTTGCTCCATCCAGTCCATGGTGGCCGCACCTTCATGCACTTCACCTATCTTATGGGTTATACCGGTATAATATAGTATACGCTCCGTAGTAGTGGTCTTACCGGCATCAATATGTGCGGCAATTCCGATGTTTCTTACTTTTGTTAGATCTTTTACCATTGCACTATATCATTAAAATCTGAAATGTGAAAATGCTTTATTAGCTTCCGCCATACGGTGTGTATCGTTTTTCTTCTTCACAGCACCTCCTTCTTCCTTATAAGCCGCCAAAATTTCGGCCGCCAGCTTTTGCGGAAATGATTTTTCATTCCGCGCTCTGGCATATTTGATCATCCACTTCATCCCCAAGGAAATTCTTCTGTCGGGACGAATGGGCATAGGTATTTGGAAAGTCGCCCCACCAATTCTTCTACTTCTCACCTCAACAGAAGGCATCACATTGGTCAAAGCGTCTTTCCAAATTTCCAAAGCGGATTTATTTTCGTCTTCTTTTTTTCTATCAACAATATCCAAAGCCTCATAAAACAATCTGAAAGCCAACGATTTCTTTCCTTCCCACATCATGTTGTTCACAAAACGCGTCACCAACGGATCGTTGAACTTAGGATCGGGTGCTAATTTTCTCTTTTTAGGTTTTCCTTTTCTCATGCACTGTATATTTTAAATAGTCAGCAATTATTTTTTAGGTCGTTTGGTCCCATACTTGGAGCGCCTTTGTTTTCTTCCTTCCACTCCGGCTGTATCCAACGCTCCACGGATGATATGGTATTTAACACCGGGCAAATCCTTAACCCTTCCTCCACGCACCAACACAATAGAGTGCTCTTGCAAGTTGTGTCCCTCTCCCGGGATATAAGCGTTTACTTCATTTCCGTTTGTCAAACGAACACGCGCCACTTTTCGCATAGCGGAATTAGGCTTTTTAGGCGTTGTGGTATATACACGCACACAAACACCACGCTTTTGAGGATTGCCTCCCAAAGCAACGGATTTGCTTTTCTTCACAACCTTTTTCCGCCCTTTTCTTATCAATTGTTGTATCGTTGGCATATGTTTTTTTTCTAAAATTGGCGTGCAAATATATGAACTTTTTTTTGAAAATCAAATCATTTACGCATTTTGTTTTTTTATTTTCATTGTATCATTTTTCCGCTTATCACACACCGAAAACGATTAGCCAACATCTTCGCTTTACTTTTCAAATTTCATAAACGTTAATGAAAGCTTATTTCTTCATTTTTACTTGTTTTATTTGGGCGCCTGCCCGCACGCATTCACACAAGCCACATCCTTTCGCATTCGCTCATGCTGTGGCGTGTTCATGCGCCGGGCACCGGGCTGTCCGCTTAAATTCGGCTCGGCGGTGGGTGTGGTTTAAGCCGGCGCGCCCGTGCGTGGGGCTTCCCGCTGTCAGCCTCCGCCGGGCGGAAAACCATCACCACCGCCTTCGCCTCATATCGCTCCCATCCCTGGCGCTTAGGCTCGGGCGGTACACCGCCCTCGAATAAAGAACACCGAACATTCGAACGC
>JALVDN010000068.1 GCA_027008965.1 Flavobacteriales bacterium
AAAGACGAAAAAAATATTATCAATACCCGGTCTGAAATAAAAATAGATGAAAATTTGTCCCTCATTGCAAAAACCGAAATTCAACATTGCGGATTGGCTTATGATGATGTGTATTATTTGGAAAACCTGAAAAAAGATGAAATAAAACTTCATTATAAAAGAAAGTTTGACGAAATCACCGACTTATCGGTAGACCATGTCATTTTTCAAAACAATAAAGATTCGTTTTGTTTTAAAGAGCAATTTAATCTCAGTACAAAAAAATTCATAAAAAAGTTTGTTGACAATGAGTATATGCTGAGATTGAACCTTTTCTCGGTATTAAGCGGAATTCCTCCCGAAACCAAAAACAGGAAACTCCCCGTGTATATACGCAGCGGATTTATAAAACACGACAGTATAGTTTATACATTACCCGAAGGCTATGTTTTTGATTATTTACCGGAAAACAAAAAAATGGAAAGCCGGTTTGGAACCTATGAGGTAAAAATCACAAAGAAATCGGATACACAAATCATTTATGAACGTAAATTTTTCATCCGGAGCGGCACTTATCCGAAGAATACATATGAAACGTTCAGAAAATTTTTGATGCAAATACAAAAATACGACAAGAAAAAAGCCACGCTTAAAAAAGTTTAAAAATGAAAAAAACCACTCTTCTCTTTTTGGTAATATTCTTCCTGCAAGCAACTCAAGCGCAAATCAAAAAATATGGTAAAATCAGTAAAGATGAATTTGCCATCAAAGACAAAAAGGAATATAAGGAAGATGATGCTATCGTATTATTTAAAAAACGTGAAACCTATTTTGATTTTAGCCAAAACCAAGGTTGGTTTCTTGTTACCAAAGTACACGAAAGAATATTGCTAAAAAACAAAGAGGGATTCAAATATGCCACAAAGACCATTCCCATTTATAAAAGAGAGAAAGCTTCTATTCATGCCGCCACATATAACTTGGTAAACGGAAAAGTCATCAAAACCAAATTGGAAAATGACGACATCTTCAAGCAAGAAATAAATAATGAATGGTCTGAGAAAAAATTCACCATGCCAAATTTGAAAGAAGGTAGCATCATAGAATGGAAGTATCGCATTATTTCGCCCTACTTCAGTATTGATGATATTATTTATCAAAACACCATCCCCATTTTATATTTGGACGCCAAAGTGACCATCCCCAAATATTTCAGATATAGATATTATATGAACAAATATACGCCGGTCAAGCTCAATATAAAAGAAGGGAAATCATACATCAACATCCATAAAGAAGTAAAAACCAATATCTTCTCCGTCAATCTGAAGAATGTGGAACCCCTCAAAGAAGAACCTTATATTTCACACATCAATAATTATATAGGACGCGTTCAATTTGATTTGGCATCCATTCATTTTCCCAATTCTTTGGCTAAAACTTATTCATCTACATGGGAAGATGTATGCAACAGGATTTATTCCTCCGATGCTTTTGGAAGTCAACTCAAAAAAACGGGATATTTCAAAAAAGACTTGGAAAAGATCATTTCTCCCTCGGACAGTGATGAAATGAAAATTAAAAAAATCGTTGACTTCATCAAGAAAAAAATACGGTGGAATGAAAGATACAGAATATATGCTGACAAAGGTGTTGTTAGGGCATACAAATCCGGAAAGGGTAATGTTGCCGAAATCAATTTTATTCTGATTTCCATGCTCAATCAAGCAGGCTTGGAAGCCTATCCCGTTCTCGGGAGTACAGTTGATCATGGCATACCTTTGTTTCCTACCATCAAAGGATTTAATTATATTCTCACTGCCGTAAAAAAAGACGGCGGATACATTCTGATAGACCCCACGGAAAACCTTGCACCTCCGGGCGTTCTACCGTCAAGAATTTTAAACTGGTACGGACGTATAGTCAAAAAAGACGGCACATCCGAAATTATAGAACTTTTCCCTCAATACTACAGCATGTCTGTCAATACTGTCAATGCTAGCGTGGATGGTTCCTCCATTAAGGGTTATACAAAATCTCAAAGAACGGCCAACTTGGCTCTTCATTCCAGAAATATACTGGAAGGACTCAATAAAGAACAAATCATTGAAAAACTGAGCAAGGAATATGAAAATACAAAAGTACTAAATGCCCGGGTCACACACATGAAAGAAATTGAAAAACCCCTGGGGATCACATATCAATTTGAAATGGAAGAAGCCATTGAAGAAGTGGGCAATAAATCCATGTTCTATCCCGCTTTGTTTTTCAGAACCAAAGAAAATTACTTCAAATCCGATAAACGAAAATTCCCCATATACTTTGCGTACCCCAAGGCATTAAGCTATATTATTGATATCCATATCCCCGAGTCTTATAAAATTCAAAAACTACCGGAAAATGCCAGCTTTAACTTACCCGAAAATATGGGCTCATACACATATAAAATTCAACAAACACCACGTGGAATACGTTTGCAAATAGAAATAAAAATTTCACAAGCGGTCATTCCCGTAACCCGCTATAAAGAACTGAAAGATTTTTTTGAGAAAATTGTTAGCAAAGAAAATGAGCCGGTTATACTGAGTAAATAATTTTAAGAAATATTAATCGTTACTTTCAAAAGCCTATTCATGAGCCCAAAAATAAATTCCCTCAAAACAAATGCCTTTTTTAAAGTTTCCGTAATTGTTTTTATTGGTCTTTTGCTGCTTATTCCCAAATCAATGATTCAAAGCTTGATTCACGAAAGAGAGGCCACCCGGCAAAATGCCATCGAAGAAGTGGGTTTTAAATGGGGTGGAGAACAAACTATCATTGGCCCCTTTCTCACCATTCCATATATAACATACATTAAAGAAGTAGACCAAAACAAAAAGTCCGAAAAACTCATCAAAGTCATTAAACATATTTATATATTACCTGATAAACTTGCTATCAATGGAGAAATTAACCCTGAAAAAAGGTACCGGGGTATTTATGAAATCGTAGTGTATAATTCTAAGCTAAATCTTCAAGGTAGTTTTGATAAACTAAACCTGAAAGAATTAGGTATTCCACTGAATAATATCCTTTTTAACAGAGCTACTTTGTCACTTGGGATTAGTGATTTGCGAGGCATTGAAAATCAAGTAAAATTGAAATGGAATGATTCCATTTTTTCATTTAACCCGGGAACCGTAACACATGAAGTGATTAGTAGTGGTATTAATACCCAAATCCCCTTGAAGAAAAATGACAGTACTTTCTACAAATTTTCTATCGATTTGGATTTAAAGGGCAGTCAAAGATTGTTTTTTGTTCCTGTTGGCAAAATGACAGATATTCATCTTCATTCTAATTGGAATAATCCGAGTTTCAATGGAGCTTTTCTTCCAGATAAAAGAGAAGTTTCCAATAATGGTTTCAAGGCACACTGGAATATTTTACATCTCAACCGTAATTTCCCACAACAATGGACCAATTCAACCTACAGATTGGAAAATTGGGCGTTTGGGGTGAATTTACTACTTCCTGTTGATCATTATCAAAAATCCTTGCGTGCTATTAAATATGCCATATTGTTTATTGCATTGACATTTATGGTTTTTTTCTTTGTGGAAGTAACCCGTAAAGTTTTTATTCATCCCATTCAATATATTTTAGTTGGAATTGCTTTGATTATTTTTTATTCGCTTCTTTTGGCTATTTCAGAACACACAAACTTTAATTTTGCATTTGCAATTTCAGCTATTGCCACTTTATTGTTGATAACCTTTTATGTTAAAGCCATTCTGAAGTCCAATCAACTTGCAATATTGATAGGAGGCATACTTGCTATTTTGTATGTTTTTATTTTCACTATTATTCAATTACAAGATTACGCGCTACTCATTGGAAGTATCGGGCTATTTATTATTTTAGCATTGGTGATGTATTATTCAAGAAAGATAGATTGGTATAATTTATATGGAGAGAATGACTAATTTTTCTTAAAATGATTGGTGGAGGACATATGATGGATATGAATAACCGGATCAAACAAAACCGGTTATTAAGGCATTCAAAAAAAGATAAATTTAAATTTTATCTCAATACTTATCCTTTAAAGCCTTCAAATGAAACCTCCAACGGAAAAATTTTGAGAAGATTCAATACTGATCAAAATACAAGAAAACCCGTAATATTAAAAGAAGTTTTAATTATTATCTTGATTGTTTTTATTCTTATTTTTATTGTGTTTTTCATTGATTAAAACATTCTTCCTGCGCCAGGGATGGAAGCGGTATGAGGCGAAGCCCCGGGCCCTGGTTTTTTTGACGTCCGGGCGGGCTCCGAGCGGAGACGAGGAGACCGCACGGCGGCACGCGGCGGGCTTGGGGGCTGGCTAAAAACCGGCCCGGAGCGAGACGAATTCAAGCGGACAGCCCGGCCGGCGCCGCATGCGTGCCGGTAGGCGGGAGGGTGCTCCGTCGTCCCGAAGCGCCTGCCGGTGTGCCGAAGGCACCACGAATGCGTGCGGCGGGGCGCCCAGCATAATGGAATAATTTTTGTTATATTTGGAGTGAAGCATTTAAGTGAACCATGAAAAA
>JALVDN010000069.1 GCA_027008965.1 Flavobacteriales bacterium
GCTCCCGGAGGTGCGAGGAGACGCCTATGGTGGCTCCGACGCAAGCGCAGCAAGACAAGGCGATGTTTGGGACATGGCAAGGCTTCCGCCGATGGCTTGCGAGCATGCGAGGGAAAACAAGCGTGGATTCGGGGTGTGGATTTTAGGAAGCGTAGGTTTGCCGAGCGGCGAAGTGAAGCGCCGGCAGGCGGTTCACAAAGCCCTGATCTGAAATAAACTATAACAAATGATTAACCGGATTATGAAAATGACATTTTGACAGACTTTATTTATTTCGTAACTTTGCAGACTATGAAAGATTTCTCCAAAACATTTCAAGTGGAAGGACAACCCGTCAAAACCCGTAAAAGCACAAGCGGGTTGAAAAGTGTTTATATTGAGACTTACGGTTGTCAAATGAATGCCAATGACTCGGAAATTGTAGCCTCCATTTTGGAAGGTCAAGGCTACCGTATTTCCGACCAAATCACTGATGCGGATTTGATTTTGGTAAATACTTGCGCCATTCGCGACAAAGCCGAACAAACCGTTCGCAACCGCTTGCAACATTTCAAAGGATTGAAAAGAAAAAAACCTTCGTTGCGTGTGGGGCTTATCGGTTGTATGGCCGAAAGATTGAAAGAAAAATTGTTGGAAGAAGAGAAACTGGTGGACCTCGTTGCCGGGCCGGATGCCTATAGAACCCTCCCGCAATTGATTGAAGATTTGGAGGACGGACGAAAAGCCGTCAATGTGTTGTTGAGCTTGGAGGAAACCTACGATGACGTTTCTCCCGTACGCATAAATTCCAATGGCATCACCGCTTTTGTTTCCATCACCCGCGGATGTGATAATATGTGTACTTTCTGCGTGGTGCCTTTCACCCGCGGACGTGAGCGAAGCCGTTCGCCCGAGACCATTTTGCAAGAAATAGAACAACTCCAACGTGACGGATATAAAGAAGTAACTTTGCTGGGCCAAAACGTGGATAGCTATTTGTGGTATGGAGGCGGCCCGAAAAAAGATTTTTACAAGCAGCCGGAAGAAGTAAGGAAAAATGCTTTACGTTTTGCAGGATTGCTTGAAAAGGTGGCCCGGAATTTCCCGGAAATGCGCATACGATTCACCACATCCAATCCGCAGGATATGACGCGTGATGTTATAGACATGATGGCCAAATATCCCAACATCGGAAAGCAAATTCACCTGCCTTTTCAATCCGGAAGCAATAGGATTTTGGAACGCATGAACCGAAAATATACCCGCGAAGAATATTTGGATTTGATTTCCTACATCCGTCAAGTTATTCCCGACATCGGTTTATCCCATGACGTGATTGCCGGTTTTCCCGGAGAAACCGAAGAAGACCACCGGCAAACCCTTTCTTTGATGGAAGCCGTCAAATTTGATTTCGGTTTTATGTTTGCCTATTCCGAACGCCCCGGCACACAAGCCGCCAAAAAATATGAAGATGATGTGCCTTACGGCGTAAAAATCAAACGTCTTAATGAAATTATCGCTTTGCAAAACAAACACAGCAAGGAACGAATGCAATCACAAATAGGCCAAGTGGCGGAAGTGTTGATTGAAGGAACATCCAAAAAATCCGAAACGCATTGGATGGGAAGAAACAGTCAAAATACCGTGGTGGTTTTCCCTAAAACCGGAGGTGAAAAACCGGGAGATTTTGTGAACGTAAAAATAACGGATACAACGGGAGCAACTTTAATCGGACAAAAAGCTTAAAAATAAATGGTTGATATTCAATCTCTTAAGAAACGTTTTGGTATTATAGGAAATGATCCCAAACTTGATCGCGCGCTTAAAAGAGCCGTACGGGTGGCTCCCACGGATATCACCGTTCTGATTTCGGGTGAGAGTGGAACCGGAAAGGAAACCATACCCAAAATCATCCATCAGATGTCGCATCGCAAGCATGGGCCCTATTTTGCTATCAACTGCGGTGCCATTCCCGAAGGAACCATCGACAGCGAGTTGTTCGGACATGAAAAAGGTTCGTTTACGGGCGCCACTTCCACCCGCAAAGGTTACTTTGAAGTGGCCAACGGCGGAACGCTTTTTTTGGATGAAGTGGGAGAGTTGCCCCTGACCACGCAAGTAAGATTGCTTCGTGTTTTGGAAAACGGCGAGTTTATCAAAGTGGGTTCATCCAAAGTCCAAAAAACCGATGTGCGCATTGTGGCCGCCACCAACAAAGATTTATTGCAATTGGTGGAAGAAGGAAAATTCAGAGAAGATTTATACTACCGGCTTAACACCGTTCAAATAGACTTGCCTCCTCTCCGTGAGCGCGGAGATGATGTGATCTTACTTTTTAGAAAATTCGCTTCGGATTTTGCGCATAAATACCGGGTGCCGCCCATACGTTTAACACCCGAAGCCGCCGAACTTTTAAAAAAATATCATTGGCCCGGAAACATCAGGGAATTACGGAACATTGTGGAACAAATTTCCGTTTTGGAAGAAGAAAGAAATATCACACCCGAAATTTTGAGAAATTATTTGAAGGATTATAAGAAGACTCTTCCTGGAATCATACCCGGTTCATCGTCAAGTTTTGATTTCGGCAAAGACAGGGAATTGATTTTTAAATTATTGTTTGAAATGAAGCGGGAAATAGACCGGCTGAAAGATGTGACCAACGAATTATTAACAGAGAAAACACTTCGGTTAAATTCCTCTCCGGGATATGTGGTCAATGATTTATCGGCTTCAAATTCCGGGTCAAATACACCTGATAATAATCCCGGTGAAACGGTTATTATTGATGCGCCTGTAGTAACTGAACAAGAACCCGAAGAAGAAAGCCTGTCTTTGCAAGAGAAAGAAAGGGAACTCATAGAAAAAGCTTTGAATAAACACAACGGAAAACGTAAATTGGCCGCTAAGGAGTTGGGTATTTCCGAGCGAACTTTATACCGGAAAATCAAACAATACAATTTGTCGTGAAAAAAATTTCGGCATATCTTTTTTTGGTTTTTATAACCACTTCCTGTGGAATTTATTCTTTTTCGGGCGTAAATATTCAATCCGACGTTAAAACATATACAGTATTACCTTTTGAAAACCGTGCGTCACTGATTGTGCCTGGTTTCAGTGAAGAATTCAGGTTGTATGTAATTGATAAAATTCAAAACCTTTCCGACTTGGACTATTCCGACTCGGAAGGTGATTTGGTTTATTTGGGTGAGATAACGGACTATAAAGTTTCGCCTTCCGCCGCCACAGCCGACCAGCAAGCGGCACTCAATAGACTTACTGTTAGTATAAAAATTGACTTTGAAAACCGTAAACATCCCGAAGATAATTTTTCCAAAACCTATTCCTACTATTATGATTTTCCGGCGGATAAATTATTGGATGACATCAAAGCCGAAGCGCACGAAGTGATTTTTGAACAAATTGCTCAAAATATTTTTAACGATACCTTGGCCAAATGGTGATATGAATAAAATGGATATAGCATATTATCTCAATAACCCGGATAAAATAGATGCTCAAACAGCAGAAAGGATAAATCATTTAATAGTGGAATATCCGTGGTCTCAGCCTTTAAGGGCATTATTTTTGAAATATGTCAAAGAAAACGATAAACCCGTTTATCAAAAACATTTAAATCTGACTGCCGCTTATACGGCACAACGTGGCGTTCTTTTTGAATGGTTGAATCAAAACCGGGATATACCCGTAGAAAAATCAACCGGTATGTTTCCTGCCACAATGGTTGAGCAATCCGATAAATCTGACAAAGAGAAAAAAAAGAAGAAAAATAAAAAAGAAAAAAAGAAGAAGAAAAAGCCAAAACTTCAACAAAATCAAACAATTGAAACCGGAGTAATATCCCAAGAGGTCTCAATGAAGTCATCAGAAGAAGAAAAGTCGGACTTTTTTACATGGATAAAAAAACTTCAGAACCGGCAAAAAGCAAAAGAAGACAAACTCCCGGCGAAGATCAGAAAAATGAAAATTATTGATGAGTTCCTAAAGAAATCCCCCAAAATAAAGCCCAAACCCATAACTGAGGAAATAGAAAAACAACCAACGGTTGAAGTGAACGAAAACAGGTTTCTGATGACTGAAACTTTAGCCAAATTACTATGGAAGCAAGAAAAATATGATAAAGCCATTCAGGCTTATGAAATATTGATTTTGAAATATCCGGAAAAAAGTCGTTATTTTGCATCGCAAATAGAAGAGATTAAGAAACAAAAAAATAAAAAATTAAACCGATGAATATATTTATCATTTTCCTGATTTTGATAGTTGTCACCGCTTTATTATTGATTGCCATTATCATGGTTCAAAATCCCAAAGGTGGAGGATTGGACAGCACATTCGGAGGAGGAAGCGGTATGATGATAGGAGGTGTGAAACAAACCACCGATTTTCTTGAAAAAGCCACATGGACACTTTTCGGGTTGATGATAGGTTTGATTTTATTGTCCAACACAGTGATTTTCAAGCAAAAACAAGAGCCTGAAGAACTTGCTGTCCCCGAAGCCATTGAACAACCCGTTCAAGCGCCTCAACAACTTCCAGCACAATCTACACAACCTACAGGGACTGAAAGCGAACCTTCACAAGAACAGAAAAAAACCGAATAGTTTTTATAATAAATTCATGTCACTAGCCAATATACTGTTCATCGTTGTGATGTTACATTTGCTTGTGGGCTTCGGGTGGGTTATTTATAAACTTGAATTTCAAAAGAACAAAGAGAAAAAAGAAAATCCTTCAGGAAACAAAAAGAATAAAAATTAATTTTATTTTTCAATAATTTCTCTAATTATTTTCTCCGCCTTTTTTAGTGCGTTGGGAATTCCTCCCGGGTTTTTACCGCCTGCGGAAGCGAAAAATTTTTGTCCCCCTCCGCCACCGTGAATTTGCTTAGCTATATCACGGATAATTTGGCCGGCATCCAAGGGGTATTTTTCCGTTAAATCCTTACTGATAAACAATGTCAAATGGGCTTTGGATTTTTCTTTGTTTTCGGAGGCAAGCAAGACAATATAATCCGGTTTATTTCCAAATCGTGAAAAAATAATGTTTTTTATTTGCGACGGATCCATGTCTACTTTGGCTGAAATGAATTTAATGCCTTGAATTTCTTGCGCTCGGTCTTCCAATTTTTGTAAATCCGCGGTGGCTTTTGCTTGACGGATTTGTTCATTTTCTTTACGGAGTTTTTTCAGCTCTTCCATCAATTGCTCAACGGCTTTTACTTCATCGGCAGGTTGTTTGAGCGCAACTTTGATTTGGTGGCATTTTTTATCCAATTCACGATAATAGTCGGACAAAACTTTTCCGGCAATGGCTTCAATTCTTCGCACGCCTGAAGCGATGGCGCTTTCACTTAAAATTTTAAAATGTTTAATTCTTCCGGTGTTTTCCACGTGCGTTCCTCCACAGAGTTCTGCATGATCACCAAATCGGATAACACGCACCGTATCCCCGTATTTCTCCCCGAAAAATGCCATGGCTTTTTCTTTTTCCAGCGCTTCTCGGAGCGGAATATTTCTTTTTTCTTGAAGCGGAAGGTTCTCGTCAATGCGTTGATTTACAAGTTCTTCTACTTTATTTATTTCTTCAGGAGTCATTTTGGAAAAATGCGAAAAGTCAAAGCGGAGTTTATCGGGGCCTACATAGGAGCCTTTCTGCTGTACATGTTCGCCTAAAACCTTTCTGAGGGCTTCATGGAGTAAATGTGTGGCAGAATGATGAACGGCCGATTTTTCTCTTTTCTCTTTATCTATAACCGCCTTGAACTTACTTTCTATACGAGATGGAAGTTTCTTAGTGACATGAATAATCAAATCGTTTTCTCTCTTGGTGTCAATAATTTCCGTTTTCTCTCCTTTTTCATCAACAATATAACCGGAATCTCCAATTTGACCACCACCTTCCGGATAAAAAGGAGTAATGTTGAAAACCAAATGATAATAAGTATTGTCTTTTGATTTTACTTCTCTATATTTGGTGATATAAACATCGGTTTTCAAATAATCATAACCTACAAATTCTTCCTTGTTATCTTCTTTCAAAATCATCCAATCACCTGTTTTGAGTTCGGTGGCGGCTTTGGAGCGTTGTTTTTGTTTTTTCATTTCACGTTCAAAACCGGTTTCATCTACTTTAAAACCTTTTTCTTCGGCAATCAGGCGGGTTAAATCAAGCGGAAAACCATAGGTATCATACAAAACAAAAGCTTTTTCACCCGGAAGTATGTCGGTTTTTAGTTCACCGAGCATTTTATCAAGCATTTGAAGGCCTTGTTCCAATGTGCGCAGGAATGTTTGTTCTTCTTCCTTGATTACACTTTGAATGAGTTGTTTTTGTTGTTTCAGTTCGGGAAAAACATCACCCATTTGCTTGGCCAAAACCGATACAAGCATAAAAATAAAAGGCTCTTTTTGGTTCAGATAGGTATAACCGTAGCGAATAGCTCTTCTTAAAATTCTTCGTATCACATATCCCGCTCCCGTATTGGAAGGAAGTTGTCCGTCGGCAATAACAAATGAAACGGCGCGTATGTGGTCGGCAATAACACGAAAGGCTACGTCTGTTTCTTCATTTTCGCCATACTTTTTCCCTGTAATAATTTCCAATTCTTTGATAAGCGGTTGAAAAAGATCCGTATCATAATTGGATTTTTTTCCTTGTAAAACCCTCACAAGTCTTTCCAATCCCATGCCGGTATCCACATGATTTTGAGACAATTTTTCAAGTGACCCGTCTTCTCTCCGGTTGTTTTGAATAAAAACGATATTCCATAGTTCAATCACTTCCGGATGGTCTTTGTTGACCAATTGATGACCGGGTATTTTTTTTCGCTCTTCGTCCGGACGCAGGTCGATATGAATTTCCGTAGAAGGTCCGCAAGGTCCCGTGTTGCCCATCTCCCAGAAATTATCTTTTTTGTTGCCGGAAAGAATACGCTCTTCGGGAAGAAATTTTTTCCAAATCTCATAAGATTCTTTGTCGGGTTCAAGCCCATCGTTTTTGTCTCCTTCAAAAACCGTGGCGTATAATCTGTCTTCCGGAATGCCATATTCCTTTGTCAACAACTCCCATGCCCAAGCAATGGCTTCTTCTTTAAAATAATCACCGAAAGACCAATTTCCCAGCATTTCAAACATGGTATGATGATAGGTGTCTTTGCCCACTTCTTCCAAATCATTGTGTTTACCTGAAACTCTTAAACATTTTTGCGTATCGGCCACACGGGTATAGGGAGGTTTTTTGTAACCCAAAAAATATTCCTTGAACTGATTCATGCCGGCGTTTGTAAACATTAAGGTAGGATCGTCTTTTAAAACAATCGGAGCCGACGGAACGATTTTATGTCCTTTTTTCTCAAAGAAATCCAGGAATTTTTTTCTAATCTCGTTTGATGTGGGCATTTTCGGTATTTTTTTATAACTTTGCTTGCAAATTTACGTTTTAGGCCCGAAGCCACAAAACTTATTTTTCTATCGCATGGCAAAACAGAAGTATATTTTTGACCCCGTCACGCTTGAATACATTCCCGTTAAGCGTAACCGTTGGAAAGAATTTTTCTTTTCCATTCTGGTAGCGGGAGTCTTTATGATACTTGGTTTCTTGGTTTTGCCTTCTTACTTGGACACTCCGGATGAAATCGCTTTGCGACGTGAAAATCAAGAGCTGAAACTCCACATGGATGTGTTGGACAAGCGGTTTGATAAACTCAACAAAGTTTTGGCCAACATTCAAACGCGTGATAAAAACCTCTACCGTTTACTTTTTGAAGCCGAGCCCATTCCAGACGATATTCGTGAGGCAGGTTTCGGAGGGAGTGATTATTATGCCGATTTGGATTATGTGGAAGAATCGGGATTGATCAAAAAATTATATAAGAAAGCCGATATACTTTCCAAGAAATTGGTGGTTCAATCCAAATCTTTTGATGAACTCATTGATTTGGCCAAGAAGAAAGAAGAATACCTGCAGCATATTCCGGCCATACAACCCATTGAAAACAAAGATTTGAAAAGATTGGCATCCGGTTTCGGCAGAAGATTTCATCCGATTTTAAAAATATGGAGACCACATAACGGAATAGATTTTACGGCTAAAATAGGCACTCCTATTTATGCCACCGGCGACGGTGTGGTTAGCTTTGCCGGTAGAGGATCGGGATTTGGTAACCACGTAAAAATTGACCACGGCTTCGGCTATTTAACCGTTTACGCCCACATGAGCAGGCTTGCAGTGAGAAAGGGACAAAAGGTGAAGCGCGGACAAGTGATAGGTTATGTGGGAAATACCGGTCTATCGGCCGGACCGCATTTGCATTATGAAGTTCATTATAAAGGTAAGCCCGTAAATCCCATTTTCTATTTCTACCGTGATTTGAGTGCCGACGACTATGAGGAATTGATGGAAATAGCCCGTCAAGCCAAACAATCCTTGGATTGATCCATGGAATCCGATAAACTTTATTATCGCATCGGCGAAGCATCCCGGATTTTGGATGTAAAACCCAGTACACTTCGCTTTTGGGAAAAAGAATTTCCACAAATCAAACCTAAAAGAAAACACGGAGAACGTTTTTATACCGAGGAAGATTTGAAATTGTTTAAAAAAATCAAATTTTTGGTGCATGAAGAAAAATACACCATTGAAGGAGCCAAAAGAAAACTCAGGCAGGCTTCTAAAAAAATTGCCGATAAACAGGAACTATTGGAAGCACTCAAAAACATGCGTTCAGAATTGAAAGAACTGAAAAAAAGATTGTAGTTTTAATAAACCAAAAAAAATCATACCTTTGCAAGCCAAAGGCTTTTATTGGAAATCTGAAAATATTATATCATGAAAAGAACATATCAACCGTCTAAGCGAAAAAGAAGAAATACCCACGGATTCAGAAAAAGAATGATGACCAGATGGGGCAGGGCAGTCCTTTCAAGAAGAAGAAAAAAAGGAAGAAAACGTCTCACCGTATCCGAAGAAGTTTACAGAAAATAAAAACCGGCCCATCCGCCGGTTTTTTTATTTTGCTTGACCAAAATATACCTATTTCGTTTGAAAATAGTATGTTTGTTTTTCAAACATAAAAATTATGAGTGCCACCACCATTTTACTCATCATTATTTTATATTTCTTGGTATTGATTATCATTTCACGGATCACCGGAAAAGAGGATACAAACGAAGTTTTTTTTAGGGCCAAGCGCCAAGCCCCATGGTATTTGGTTGCTTTCGGGATGATAGGTGCCTCATTGTCGGGAATTACCTTCATCTCTGTTCCCGGATGGGTGGAAAGCAAGCAGTTTTCATACCTGCAAATGGTTTTGGGTTTTGTGGTGGGCTATTTTATCATTGCTCGAATACTCTTGCCACTATACTATAAAATGAATCTCACTTCCATTTATACCTATCTGGGCGAACGTTTTGGAAATTCGGCTTACAAAACCGGCGCTTTGATGTTTCTCATAGCACGAACGGCAGGCGCAAGTCTTCGGCTTTTTCTCGTGGCGGGCGTATTACAACTCTTGATTTTTGACGAGCTGGGCATTCCTTTTTGGGTCACCGTCACCGTGACCATAGCATTAATTTGGGTTTACACAGCCAAAGGCGGCATCAAAACCATCATCATCACCGACACCCTTCAAACCGCCTTTATGCTGATTGCATTGGGAGTATCCATTTATTTAATTGCCAAACATTTGGATTGGTCTTGGGTGGATACCATTCTAGCCGTGAAAGAAAGCCAATACTCCAAAATTTTCTTCTTTGAAGATTACAATGATCCGCGTTATTTCTGGAAACAGTTTCTAGCAGGCATTTTTATAGCCGTAGCCATGACCGGGCTTGACCAAGGCATGATGCAGAAAAATCTCACGGTTAAAACCCTCAAAGATTCACAAAAAAATATGTTTTGGTTTTCCATAGCCCTATTTTTCGTAAACGTTTTGTTTTTATCATTAGGTGTGCTGCTTTTAATATACGCTTCACATAAAGGATTAGACTTGAAAGCCATGAACATTCAAGGCGATGACATTTTTCCGTACATCGCCGTAAAAACCGATTTAGGCATCATGGCCGCCCTGTTTTTTGTATTGGGTTTGATTGCGGCCGCCTATTCCAGTGCCGATTCTTCCATGACAGCCATCACCACCTCTTTCAGTATTGACGTATTGGATTTGGAAAAACGCTATCCACCCGAAAAACGAAAAAAAATTCGCAAAATAGTCCACATCGGCGTTTCCCTTCTTTTCATCCTGATTTTATTGATTTACAGCCAAGTCATCACCGACAAAAGCATCATCCAATCCATCTTTCATTTCGCCAGTTTCACCTACGGACCTTTGCTCGGCTTATTTGCGTTTGGCATTTTCACGCGCAGGCGCGTACGTGAACTTTGGATTCCGTTCATTGTCATTCTCTCACCGGTCTTGACCTATCTCATCTCACGTTTACCCGAATGGATGGGCTGGAGCTATCGTTTCAGTTTTGAACTCCTACTGGTTAATGCCGCTTTAACCATTGTGGGTTTATACATAGCCAGTATCGGGCAGGGAAAAAAGTAATTTAATTATTTTTGGGGCGCCCTTTGGCGTGCTCCGTTTAAATCTTTTTCGGCTCAGCCTGCGGATGTAATGTTGGCCTGCGGGGTCTCCTCGTCGTGGCTCGGAGCCTCCTCGGCCAAACATCCGCTCGGCTTCGCCTTCAAAAGGATAACACTGCGCCCGCCGGCGCAATATTTCCGGACAAGAAATGCAAAGACCTCTTGTTATAAACCCGTCGAGGACCGGAATATGTAAATTTTTTTAAACAAAATTCATTATATGGTTCGTTTTATTGTAAATGTTTTATATTTGCGGGTCTTAAATTAGCCTATGGCATAAATTTTGCAATGGAAAGACGATGAAAAACAGAACAAACATGAAAAAAAATATTTTCAATATAATATTGGTTTTTATAACGCTTTTTCTTTTTGGATACACCATCCACGAGTTAAAAAAAGAAAGTGAAGGACCGGTTGTTTACATACCCGAACGGCCGGAACCCAAACCCTATATCTATCCTCAACTAAAAGAAAAAGAAGAAACGGCAAAGGTGGAAATACCCAAAATTGGAAAAGATTTTACAGGCTTTAAGGAAGCTTTGGCTTTTAAAGAATCACGAAGAAGATATCATGCCGTTAATTCGTTGGGTTTTTTGGGTAAATACCAATTTGGACCCGGCACATTGCGTTACTTGCAAATCAATCCGCAGGATTTTATAAACAATCCCGAGTTGCAAGAATATGTTTTCAAAAAATATATGCTTGAAAACAAAAAAATCCTGAAAAAAGAAATTGAAAAATACACGGGTAAATACATCAACGGTATCAAAATCACCGAATCGGGCATCCTGGCGGCCGCTCATTTGGCGGGCGCCGGAGCGGTGAAAAAATATCTCCGCTCCGGCGGAAAATTTTCCGCCAAGGATGCCTTTGGAACACGGATTGAAGACTATTTAAAGAAATTTGCCGATTACGATTTGTCGGAAATAAATGATAATTAAGCCGGAAGATATTTATTGGTCATCCGGTTTACATTTTTGAAGTTCGGATCTTAAAAATCTTACTTCCGAACGCAGAATATTGATCATTTTTTTGTATTCATCCAATTTTTGCATGGCTTTAGCAAGATTTTCTTTGATAGTGGAAACTTCCTTAGATGAATATGTTACATCTTTTTCTTTCACTTGAAATGGACTAACATCTTGACTTTTTAACATAGGTTCTTTGCCTAATATCAACCATTCGGGATTCAAATCGGGAAAAGATTTTAAAATCTTTTCAATGGCTTTGGAATTGATTGGCGTAGTTTTTGCCCTTCCTTTAAAACTACCATAACTCATGCCAATGCTTTTAATAAACTTTTCTTTTCGCAAACCTTTGAATTCTATAAAATACAGGATTCTTTCTTTTATGTTAAGCATTTTAATAGGTTTATTAACTTTGTTTTTGGAATTTAGTCAATTTATTTACTATCTTTGTTAATATCAAAACCCAATATAATAACAAATCGTTACATAAACAAATTTATTTATATGCTGGACCCTAAAACAAGAAAAAAACTCAAGGAACTTGTTGGTAAACACTACACTTCTTTTATTCTTGAGCGTTTACAACAAAAAGGTATCACCAACAAGAACGGGAAACCATACACCGCCACCTATATACGTATGGTATTTAACGGTTTCAGAAATAATTATGATATTGAAAACACCATAATGGAGTTACTGCTGGAAAAAATCAATGAAAGGAAAAAAATCATAAGAAAAATCAAGAAAATTGATGATGAGATGAAAGATATTTGAATTCAAAAAATAGTACCCGCGGAAGGACTCGAACCCTCAACCCTCTGATCCGAAGTCAGATGCTCTATCCAATTGAGCTACGCGGGCAAATGCAAGTGCAAATTTACAAATTTTACATCTAACTTAAAAGTCGTTTGACCATTTCAGAAATGCGTTTTCCGTCGGCCTTGCCGGCCAACTTGCCGGTGGCCATTCCCATCACTTTACCCATGTCGCGCATGGATGATGCACCGGTTTGTTCAATAATTTGTTTCAACACTGATTCAAGTTCTTCATCGCTTATTTGTGCCGGTAAAAAATCTTGAATGATTTCCAATTGCTTCTCTTCCACTTCAGCCAAGTCCGGTCTGTTTTGTTGTCTGTATATAGCCGCACTTTCTTTGCGTTGTTTGACCAATTTTTGTAGAATTTTAATTTCATCGGCTGGTGAGAGTTCTTTGCTTCCCCCTTTTGTTTTTTCAAGTTGGATGGCAGTTTTCACGGCACGAAGCGCATCCAAGCGCGTTTTGTCTTTGGATTTCATGGCTTCTTTAATGGATTCTGCTATTTTATTTTCAAGTGTTTTCATTTTAATCGAATTTTTGATCAAGATAACTATTTCCGTCGGATAATTTCATGTTTCCGTCTTTGAGAACCACATAGTGGGTTATTAATGTTTGTCTGTTGCTATCTTGCAATTCTTCAGGGAAATGAATATCCACTTTTTTGAATTTATATTTGTATTTTTTCAAAGCTTCCAATTCTTTGACCGAAAGGGTATTGAAAGGCTCCTTTTTAGTAATTTGCTGATTATTTGTTTCATTTATAATTTGAACAACATCTTTGTCATCCTTTTCTTCCATAGCTTCCATTCGTTTTAAATACATATCATCTTCATCCGAAAAATTTTCGTCCAAGATGATTATTTCTTTATCATCCTTATGTACTTCCGTTTGGGTCTCATCTGATTTGGAAATACCTTTTGGGGATACATCTTCATCTAAAACAGGTTGAGAAACCTTAAATTCTTCTTCATCAAATAAACTTAATTCTTTCCAGGAATCATTATTACTGAATTCTGAGTGTTGTCCGGCAGGTGTATTATTCTTCCATGAAAAATCGTCGGCATCCAAACTGATTATATTTTCTTTAGGAGCTTTTGTTTTTTCTTGAAAATCCGGAAAGTCGTCTTTTTCTTTTAAATCTTGTTCCACATCGTTTTCCGTTGAGTCATATCCGTCATCTTCAATATCCAATTCCAAGGTTACGGGACCTGCATCTTTTTCATCATCGGCGGCAATAACGGTAACTCTCTCGGGGGCTTCCTCTTTTTTGATTATTTCGTCTTGTGTGGCAGGCGGGAACCCTGTTGCTATGACTGTGACTTGCAATTTATCTTCCAATGACTCATCCAATCCCAATCCCATGATAATATTCACTTCGGTCCGGGCTTGTTTTCTGACATATTTGTTGATAAAATCAATTTCTTTTACCGTGGCAGGTTTTGTTCCTGATACAATCAATAATAGAACATCTTTGGCACCGGTAATTTGATTGTCATTCAAAAGCGGGGAGTTTAAAGCGTTTTTAATCACTTCTTCAGCTCTATTGTCACCTTGGGCAACCGCTGTACCTATCAAGGCCGTTCCGCTATTTTTTAAAACCGTTTTGACATCATTGAAATCCACATTGATTTGGAAGTTTTTCATAATTACTTTGGTCACACTTTCCACTGCATTGCTCAGCACTTCATCCGACTTGGCAAAAGCTGACAAATAGTCCAAATCACCGTAAACATTGATCAATTGTTCATTGTTTACAATCAAAAGTGAATCCACATATTTTCGCATCATACGAATTCCTTCCAAGGCGGCGTTTCTTCGTTTTTCGCCTTCATAAGCAAAAGGCATGGTGACTACACCAACGGTAAGGATTCCCATTTTTTTGGCAAGTTTGGCAATTTCCGGTGCGGCACCTGTACCTGTTCCACCACCCATTCCTGCGGTGATAAACAACATTTTGGTTTTCTCTTTTAAAAGATTTTCTATCTCATCCAAATCTTCAAGGGCCGCTTTTTTTCCTATTTCGGGTTTGCTGCCTGCTCCCAAACCGCCTGTCAAATTTTTTCCTAATTGGATTTTAACCGGAACGGGGCTATCGTGTAACGCCTGAACATCGGTGTTGACAACCACATAATCCACCCAATCCAATTTTTTCCGGGTGAACATATAATTCACGGCATTGCAACCTGCTCCTCCCACACCAATCACTTTGATCAGATGAGAAATTTTTTCTTCAAACGGTTCAAACTCTATGATTTTTCTTTTTTCTATATCCATGATGATAGTTTTTATTCTTTAAAAATTCTTGTGAAGAAATCATTCACCTTTGTGACAAGGTTTCTACTGCCTAATTTTTTTTCATCTTCAGAAGTTTCTTGTTCCGGGCTGAACAAATCCTGTCCCGTTTCTTGTATATCCACTGATTTTACAACTTCATTCATGATGTCATCTTGGTGCAGTGGTGTTCCGTCTTTTTCTATTACATAGTTTGGAGATTCTTTTTTGTTTTGCCATTTTTCAAGGCCTATTTTTAACAATCCTAAAACCGTTGAATACTTGTAATGAATAAGTTCTTTTCCTTTTCCGTTGGATGAAACATATTGCGCCGGCAGTCCGTGGTGTGTATCCATGGATAATTTGTAAGTCACCAAC
>JALVDN010000070.1 GCA_027008965.1 Flavobacteriales bacterium
TTATTGCCCAGGATATTGCCGACAACAGGTTGAGACATCAATTGAATTATTCGGATTTTGCCATTTTATATCGCATCAATTCACAATCCCGCGCTTTGGAACAAGCCTTGAGAAATTTCAATATCCCCTACCGGATATATGGCGGACTTTCATTCTATCAACGCAAGGAAATTAAAGATGTATTGGCTTATCTACGGCTTATTGTTAATGAAAAAGACGAGGAAGCCTTGCGGCGAATCATCAATTTTCCGGCCCGGGGAATCGGATCCACTACTTTGAATAAACTCACCGTTGCCGCCGAAACATATCATTTGTCGCTTTTTGAACTGATGGAAAAACTGTCGGAATATCCACAAATTACCATCAACGCAGGCATCAGAAGAAAATTACAGGATTTTACGGTTTTGATAAGAAGCCTACAAGTCAAATCAAAGGATTTGAATGTGTATGAACTCACCAAAGAACTGTTGAAACAAACCAAACTATTGGATGAATATCGCAAAGAAGGCACACAGGAAGGTGTAAACCGCATCAACAATATTGAAGAGCTCATCAATGCCATGCAAGATTATATTGAAGAACAACATGAACTGGCAGATGGCGATACGTCACTAACGGGGTTTTTACAAAATGTGGCTTTGATGAGCGACTTGGACAAAGCAGATCAAGAAGATGACGCGGACCGGGTTACGCTCATGACCGTTCATATGTCCAAGGGCTTGGAGTTTCCTTATGTTTATGTGAGCGGATTGGAGGAAGGTTTGTTTCCTTCCATGCAAAGCATCACCACAAGAGATGATCTGGAAGAAGAACGCAGGTTGTTGTATGTGGCTATAACACGCGCCAAAAAAAGATGTATGTTATCCTACGCCGAGATGCGATACCGTTGGGGAAAACCCAATGAAGCCGAACCCAGTCGGTTTTTATCTGAAATTGATGCCAAGTTTTTAGATACCGGAGCCATGGCATCATCACAGGGAGGAAACATTTTGGATGCATCTATTTTTGAGTCGGATTTACCTTTCGGGAAAAAACGGCCCCGCCCCAATCGTTCTAATAAAAAAGCCGAAATTTCAGCCAGCATTAAACCCAAGAAAAACCTTAAAAAAATATCTGAGCTCCGCGATGGAGATGAAGATATTATTCAATTGAATCCGGGAGACCGGGTGAAACACGACCGTTTTGGAACAGGAACCGTTAAAGAAATTTCCGGAAAAGGAAAAGATATGAAAGCCAAAATTGAGTTCGACCATACCGGAACCAAAACACTTCTTTTAAGGTTTAGTAGGTTGGAAAAAATAACCGAATAGAAAATAGTAATTACATCTCAAAAAGGCATAATTTTTGATTTAATTTTAATAATTTTGTCGATCAAAAATTTAAAATAAGTATGAATATAAAACTACACTTTAAATTGTATTTGTTAATGTTTCTTGCTTTTGTAATTAATGTTTTTGCCTTACAAGCTCAAGTATCCATCAATACAAGCGGAAATGATCCACATCCTTCGGCTATGCTGGATATAGAGTCCACATCATCGGGTTTGTTGATTCCCAGGATGACGGCAACCGAGAGAGATAATATTTCTTCGCCTGCTACCGGACTGATGGTATATGTTACGGATGATAATAAATTTTGGTATTATGACGGAACGCAATGGGTGACCATGATTGGAAGTCCGGATAATGATTGGGTTGTTGCGGGTAATGATATGTATTCGGGAGTGTCCGGAAATGTAGGAATCGGAGTGACAAATCCTGGAACAAAACTACATGTAAAAGGAGTCACTTTGTTAGAAAGAGACGGTTCACCTGTGGTATATATTCAAAACACAACGAACAACACTTTTGGATACGGAGATATTGCTTTTGAAAGGGGAGACGGTTCGGGAAATAGAATGTTTTTTGGGACAATCGGTGATAATAACAATGGCATTGCAGCATTAGCTATAACTAACAGTAATGATTACATCGCCGCCTTTACGTATGCAGGCAATGTGGGAATAGGAACAACCTCTCCTCAATATAAATTGGATGTAAATGGAAATATACGGCATGGAGACAATCTGTATATTTATAGTCAAACATCAAGTGGCTCAACGGCTTGGGCAAGATTTAATTCGCCTCAAACGCACGGAAGTAATATCTTTATAGGAGCCGGTGGAACAACGGTGATAGGCTCAGGAGAATCTTCAACCTATACCCGAAACAGTATTGACACCAACAATGCACATGAAACTTTTTATTTGACTTCTGACGCCGATATCAAACTGATAACCAATTTACAAAGTGGCAATTGGAACGACAGGATTGAATCATTAGTATTAAGAAATAACAGGATTTGGTCAATGGATTTTACAACCCTTCGCCTACACGACAAAACCTTAAATAATAACAGTGTGGATTTTATTCAACGGACCCAAGATTATTATTATGGCTATGGTGTCTCTATAAATTCCGGTCAAGGTTTTGCCGTAGGAAGCGGTGAATCGGCCAATAAACTTTTTGCTAATATTGATTTGAAATCAAATGAAATTCTCTATCTCACTTCGGATGTTAACAATAACACTGAAGCCATCAAGTTTATAACTTCGTTACAAGGTGATTGGGCTGATAGAGTGGAAGCTATGACCATTTTGGGAAATGGGAATGTAGGAATAGGACTAAATAATCCCGTAGGGCATTTGCACATTGCGTATGATAATGACGCCGGCCCCAATGGTACCGCAATTCCCGGTGGAGATGTGACAATAGGAGATGTTAACGGCACACACATAGAAATTGATGACAATGAAATTTATGCCATGAGCGGAAACAATGCTTCCACTTTATATTTGAACTGGGAAGGTGGAAAAGTCCATTTGAGTGATGTAATCAGAATTGTCCCCCGTACTTCCGCTCCTTCTTCACCCGAAGAAGGCGATATGTATATTCATGATAATGGAAGCACCAAAACATTGAGAATTTACTTAAATGGAGCTTGGGTGGACATTGTTTCCAATTGATTTATTGCTTAGTTGCTTAATAAAATTTTCTTTACCTTTGCATCCGGGCAAGTCCCGCACGACTAGCTCCCTCCGAATCCCCCAGGGCAGGAATGCAGCAAGGGTAAGGAGGTTGTAGCAGTGCGATGCGGATCGCTTGCCCTTTTTTATTTATCTTTATCTAAATTTCTTCTATGAAGAAAATCCTGATTTTAAACGGTCCGAATTTAAATTTGTTAGGCCGAAGAGCCCCTGAATTCTATGGGAATGAGTCTTTTGAAGATTTTTTGAAATTTTTGAGAAATAAATTCACGGATGTACAGATTGATTACATCCAAACCAACCATGAGGGATTGTTGATAGATCAAATTCAAGATGCGGAAGAAAAATATGATGCCGTTATACTGAATGCAGGAGGATATACACATACTTCCGTTGCTTTGAGAGATGCTATTGACGCGGTGAAAATACCGGTAGTGGAAGTACATATCTCCAATATCTACGAACGAGAATGGTTCCGGAGGTTTTCCTTCTTGAAAGATGTATGTATTTTTTCGGTTGTGGGAGAAGGACTAAAAGGTTATGAAAAGGCTATTGACAGGTTATTGGATGATCACTTATCCTGAATAATTAATTCCCAGTTTTTTTCATGTACCTTGATTTGGACATACTTTCCGAAAACCAACGGAAAATTCCGGGAAATATGGCCGGCACTAAAACCGAAAAATACCGGAAAGCCGTATTTTTTCACAGCCTCCCTGATGATTTGTTTGATGCTAAATGGAAAAGGCGGAAAATCTTGTTTTATCTCAGTGAAACTTCCTAAAATCAATGCTTCTGTTTTCTGAAATATTCCGGCCTTATCCAAAGCTCTGAAAATTCGGTCCAAAGCATATAAATGTTCATCCACGTCTTCTAAAAACAAAACATGAGGTTGGTCAGGGAGAAAATGTGAACCCGCAAGCGATGCTAAAGTCGCGGCATTACCACCCGTCAAAATACCCTTAACATCCTTTTCGTGGAGATTCATACTATCGCGCATTGTTTGATACTTTATCTTTTTAAGCATCATCAAATCCAAAGTTGAATCCAAAATAGCGGTAGAAAAATTTTCATCCCACTGAACCGGCATAGGTCCGTGAATGGATGCTATTTTATTTGAAAACAAAAATGAATGAAAAATCGTGATATCCGAAAAACCGACAAACCATTTGGGATTTTTTTTAAACTCATCCCAATTTAAGTGATCTATAATCCGGATGCTTCCATAACCACCACGAACCGCCCAAATGGCGCTCACTTCTTCATTATCCATCACATCTTGTAAGGCTTTTATTCTCTCGTCATCGGTTCCTGCAAAACTCCCGAAAGATTGATAAACCTGTGGATGAATGAAAACCCGGAAACCTTTTTCTTTCAAATAATTTTCAAACCTTGCTACTTTTTCAGGATTTTTCATTACTCCTGCCGGGGCGACCAATGCAATCAGGTCGCCCTTTTTCAATGCAGGAGGGATATTCATAGAT